>NZ_JBFSUX010000034.1:0-47117 GCF_041467595.1 Vibrio sp. 10N.247.311.13
GCTTGTACGGTGGTGTGAGAGGACGGAGGCCGTGAGGCCTCCTCCTACTCGATTAGTCTGGATTAGTCTAAACTGGACTGAATGTTCTGTGTGGAGCCTAAACCGGAGCACCACTATGGAATTTGAAGTCGCTGTCTTCTGAAGTGATAAGATCAGCTTCTACTTGAGCAAAATGCGAAATACGCTCTGAAATATCTTTCCCTGCGATCTGTTCTGCTAGCTCAAGGTAATCTTGGTAGTGGCGAGCTTCTGAACGAAGTAGAGACACGTAAAACTTCTCCATGTCTTCTTCCAAGAAAGGAGCCAATTTAGCGAAGCGCTCACAAGAGCGAGCTTCAATAAACGCACCGATGATAAGCTTATCAACCAGAGCATCAGGCTCGTAAGTCTTAACTTGTTTGATCAAGCCCTTAGCGTAACGACCCGCCTCGATTGGCTGGTAAGTCACGCCTTTCTTCTCCATCAACTCCATGACTTGGTAGAAGTGATGCAGCTCTTCTTTGATCAGTAAAACCATCTTATCGATTAGGTCAGCACCGTAATTACAGCCTTCTTTCGCTGTGATTTGCTTGGATACGTTGCTTTTACCACGCAGAGACTCTAAGTCTCCGATACGACGGTAAGCAAATTGCTCGTATGGCAAAATCCATTCATTCAGTTGCTTCGCGCTTTCTTTATCGACGGCGTACTTGCGAATAAGGAATAAAGCACTCTGTGCCGCCTTAAGTTCACACAGCATGTGATCGCGTAGAATGATGTGAAGATTTTCTGGCTTTTTGGCTTCATCTATCCATGAATCTGGCGTTTCGGCTTTAAGAAAAGAGTGGATTGGAGCGAGTAATTCTTGATACATGGTCAGGGAAAGTTTGTTGATAATGCGGGGATTTTATCACAGCTCAAGAGATCTCCCTATACAGAGAAAGGAAATTCAACAGCTACAAAAAAGGCCGCCTATTTAATGTAAATAAGGCGGCCTTTAAGTGTTGAGTTAGACTGTTACCATTTCTTCTTCTGACCGAAGAGGGCATCCATATCGTCTTCTCGTTCTTTAGATTCCATCTGCTGCAAATCTTGAGCGTTTTTGTCTTGGCGTTTCTGGTCAAGCTCGTTAAGCATCTGTTGAAGCTTTTCTTTGGCTTGATTAGAGTACGAGTCGTTCTTAGTCGCCAAAGCATCAATACCTTTGCGTAATAGCTGAATCGCTGTTCCCGGTTGTCCGCGAGAAATCGAATCGTTTGCACGTTTGATAACATTTTCAATGTTAATACGGATTTGAATTGTTTCTAGGCGAGCATTTTCAACCACATAAGCTTGAGTCTCGAAACGGCCTTTATTGTGCTCGTTGCGCACCGTATCACGCAGGCGTTTAACTAACTTAAGCATCATGATCGCTTGCTTGTCACTACTTGGTACGCGGAAAGCGGTACTCTCGCCACCTTTGTAGTTCTCTTTTAGCTGAGTGATTTGTTGTTTTACGCTTTCAATGCGTTGGGCAAGCTGCTTATTTTTTGGATCGAGTTGATACATGTTTTCTAATGCATCAAGAATTCGATTGTTTAAGCATACAAGAAGATCTTGGCTAAACGGCATGTGATGAGCGTTGCCAATCAGTTCTTCTGTACCGTCAATAATGGTTAGATAACGAGAAGCTTCCTGTTTCTTCGCTGTTTCTACCTTAACTTTATATTGAAGCATGATGTTGTAGCCTAAAACTAACACCAAAAGAACGGCTACTAAGACGATTATTAAACCAATATTCATATATTTGAGTCTGCTTATTATTTTCTATAGCTAACTGGAGAGGATACACGATTCCATTGTGTATCGGCACTCGTAAATTGCAATTTCTGATTATCTCTTGTTGAGCGAAATCGGCAATCAAAACTTACCAACTAATGTATGAGAATGAGGGTTGGGTTGCAAAGCGTTAGTGATGTTTTTGTTTGTTAAGCTAGAAAAACTCAATTTTCCTGTCATTTTTGTGTTCGAAGCGTTATAACTATTAATTATATTACACGCGACTATAACGCTCTCTTTGCAAATAAGTTAGCACAGAAATGAGTAAAGGATTACGAGGTTAGATATGAAGTTACAGCAACTGAAGTACATTGTTGAGGTTGTAAACCATAACCTAAATGTTTCAGCTACAGCAGAGAGTTTGTACACATCTCAGCCTGGCATTAGTAAGCAAGTTAGATTACTTGAAGACGAACTAGGCATTCAGATTTTTGAGCGTAGCGGCAAGCATCTAACGCAGGTTACCCAAGCGGGTGAGGATATCATTCGTATCTCTCAAGAGATTTTGGCGCGCGTTGAAAGCATTAAAGCGGTAGCGGGTGAACACACACATCCAGAGATGGGTACATTGAATATTTCAACGACTCATACTCAAGCTCGTTATGCACTGCCTGATGTGATTAAAGGTTTCACGGCGCGCTATCCAAAAGTATCGCTTCACATGCACCAAGGTACGCCAAGCCAAATGTCAGAAGCCGTCGCTAAAGGTACAGCGAATTTTGCGATTGCAACGGAAGCGCTACACCTTTACCAAGATGCGATTATGCTGCCTTGTTACCACTGGAACCGTTCGATCGTCGTGACCAAAGATCATCCCCTGGCACAGAAGCGTAATATCACGATCGAAGATCTTGCGGCTTACTCTCTCGTGACTTATGTATTTGGTTTCACTGGCCGTTCTGAGCTTGATACCGCGTTTAACAAAGTAGGTTTAACACCGCGTGTTGTGTTTACTGCGACCGATGCAGACGTAATCAAAACCTACGTTCGTATGGGCATTGGTGTTGGTGTAATTGCAAGTATGGCTATTGACCACGAGCAAGATACTGATTTGGTTGCGATTGATGCGAGTCATCTATTTGGTGCGAGCACAACCAGCATTGGTTTTAGAAAAGGCACCTTCTTGCGTTCTTACATGTTTGATTTCATGGAGCGTTTTGCACCGCACTTAACTCGCCCTGTGGTTGAGCAAGCTATTTCTTTGAAATCGAACGAAGAGATCGAAGAGATGTTTAAAGATATCGAACTGCCAGTTCGTTAATCTCATCGTGTAAATTTTGATTCTTATTCGGCCTGTATTTGCAGGCCGTTTTTCTTTTGGGCTTTTAGTTTTCGTTTTCTTTATCGGGCCTTTCCATTTCGACCTCTTACCCCTACAATCCAAGCATCATAGGGGGAAGCATGCATTCACGATTTAAAATACTCGATTCATTTTTGCTAGAGCACCAGATTTACTGGCGTTCAGAGCCTTTTCACCTATGCCAAACTCAACAGCAGCCGTGGAAAGAGGTCAATCGTCCACTCGTTGATTGGTTAGAAAGCTTAGATAATGAAAGCATTCAAACCTTAAAAGAGCAGCCTCAGCTTTTGATTGAGGAACTGACTCGTTTCCTACCTGAATTAGAAACTGCTACCCAAAACATCCACTTCGATAACACTGCTTTGGTTGGTTTAGACCTCCCACGTGGTACTGCTGATGGTATTCCTGGCCGAAAGCTACATCAAATTGTCGCAATGGGCGAGGCTGCATTATGCCATCACCATGGCAAAGAGTGGCTCGAGTGGTGTTCTGGTAAAGGCTTTCTTGGTCGAATCCTATCTCAGCAATCGGCTCAAAAAGTCACTAGCTTTGAATGGCAGCAATCGTTATGCGAAAGCGGACAAAAGATTGCGGATGACCAGAAGTTAGCGATGGATTTTGTTCAAGGAGATGCGTTTTCAGACAAGGCCGATGACGTGTTTAATTCGTACCAACATGCCGTGGCCCTTCATGCTTGTGGTGATCTTCATGTTGAGCTATTTAAAAAGTCAGTGTCACATGGGCTACCAGCGGTCACTATTTCTCCTTGTTGTTATCATCTTATTCGAGACGAAAACTATCAAGCGATGTCTTCTATCGCGAAAAGCTCAGCATTAACGTTAAGTAAGAGCGACTTGAGAATCCCGCTTCAAGAAACCGTTACTGGTGGTGAAAGAGTAAAAAGACATCGTCAACTAGAGATGAGCTATCGTCTAGGCTTCAGCCAGTTGCTTAAGGCTGAACTTAACATTGACGAATACATTCCTGTACCGAGCATCAAAAAATCAGAGTTAGCTGAGGGTTTTGAATCTTTCTGCCGTTGGGCATCTGAAGTGAAAGAGCTATCGCTGGGCTCAGATATTGATTTTGATTCTTATTTGATTCAAGGCGAAGCGCTTTTCTCGGAAATGGAAAAGCTGAGTTTGGTTCAACAAGTCTTTAGACGACCATTAGAGATATGGCTGGCTTTAGATCGCGCTATCTATCTGCAAGAGCAAGGTTATGAAGCTACGATTGAAGAGTTCTGTGAACGCAGTATTACGCCAAGAAATCTATTGATTCATGGGGTTAAAATCGAGCGCTAGTGGTAAACCGTACTGTTACGTGTTTTTACGAACTAAATCCATTAATGCAAAAAAGCCAGCGCGACATAATGTCGTACTGGCTTTTTGTTTAATGTGTACGAGTTAACTGAACGCTTCAACGAGAAGATTATTGCGTTCAGTTAGTCATTACATCATTAGTTAAACATTGCGATTGCTTCTGCTGGGTCTACGTATTCAAGGTCAAAGCTTTCTGCAACTTCTTTACAAGTTACTTTACCGTGAATAACGTTTAGACCTTCTAGGAAGCCTTCATCAGATAGAAGTGCTTCGCGGTAGCCTTTGTTCGCTAGCTTAACAATGTAAGGAAGTGTTGCATTGTTTAGTGCGTATGTAGAAGTGCGAGCAACAGCGCCAGGCATGTTTGCAACACAGTAGTGAACGACGTCATCAACAATGTAAGTTGGGTCTGCGTGAGTGGTTGCGTGAGAAGTCTCGAAGCAACCGCCTTGGTCGATTGCAACATCAACAACTGCTGAACCTGGCTTCATCTTAGCGATGTGCTCTTTTGTAACCAGTTTTGGCGCTGCCGCACCAGGGATTAGTACAGCACCAATCACTAGGTCTGCTTCTAGAACATGCTTCTCAATAGCGTCTTCAGTAGAATAAACCACTTTTGCACGACCTTGGAATTCTTCATCAAGACGACGCAGTGTATCTACGTTACGGTCAAGAATTGTAACATCAGCGCGAAGGCCTACAGCCATACGTGCTGCGTTAGCACCTACAACACCGCCACCAACAACAACAACTTTTGCTGGTTCAACACCTGGAACGCCACCAAGAAGAAGACCACAACCACCGTTAGATTTCTCTAATGTTTGTGCACCTGCTTGAATAGACATGCGACCAGCTACTTCAGACATTGGTGCTAATAGTGGCAAGCGACCCATATTATCTGTTACAGTCTCATAGGCTACGCAGACAGCTTTGCTCTTGATAAGCTCTTCAGTTTGTGGAAAATCTGGTGCAAGGTGTAAATAGGTAAATAATATTTGCCCTTCGCGAAGCATAGCTCGCTCGACAGCTTGAGGTTCTTTAACCTTTACAATCATCTCTGCTTTCGCGAAAACGTCAGCAGCAGTAGGAAGAATGGATGCGCCTACAGCGATGTAATCATCGTCTGAAAAACCGATACCAGTACCGGCATTGGTTTCTACAAAAACTTGGTGGCCGTGTGAGATTAGTTCTCTCACGCTAGCTGGGGTCATACCAACGCGGTATTCGTGGTTCTTGATTTCCTTAGGTACGCCAATGATCATCCTGACTCCTCATTTTATTTTGGTTGTTTTATCTATGTGTAGGGTAATTCTGTCGAATTAATATCTAGTATAGATAGGTTCAGATAAAATTTGATACTGAATATTAAAAAGTTGTAGTATATTTTTTTGCAAGGAAGTAATAAGGTGGAATAAAAAATGGCAGACAATTATAAGAAGCCGTCCAAGGAACTAGATCGTATTGACCGCAACATTCTTAATGAGTTGCAAAAAGACGGTCGTATCTCAAACGTTGAACTCTCAAAACGAGTAGGACTTTCTCCAACTCCATGTCTTGAACGTGTTCGTCGTTTGGAACGTCAAGGTTACATTACTGGGTACACAGCGTTGCTGAACCCACAGTACCTTGATGCTTCACTTTTAGTGTTTGTTGAAATTACGTTGAACCGTGGTGCGCCAGATGTGTTCGAACAATTCAACACCGCTGTGCAGAAACTGGATGACATCCAAGAGTGTCATTTAGTGTCGGGTGATTTTGACTATCTTCTAAAAACACGTGTATCTGATATGGGTGCTTACCGTAAGCTACTGGGTGATACGTTACTTCGTCTACCGGGCGTAAACGACACTCGAACTTATGTTGTAATGGAAGAAGTGAAACAAACCAATCAACTTGTGATTAAAACTCGTTAGTCACAATTGGTGAAATGAAAGAAAGCGGACATTTGTTCCGCTTTCTTGCTTTCTGGAATTGGGTTTTTCTGTTTGATATGGTTAAATCAACAGTAGTTTCATTGAAACGAGCGGCTTTGGCCGCTCGAGATGTTTTTATCCCGTTTAATTATTAAGTTGGTTTATGTTCAAGCAGAGCAGTAATAAAGTAGAAACAATCATTAAAACGAGTGAAGAGCCTCAGTCTCCTCGTTTGAGTGGTTCTCAACGTATCAAAGAGTGCAGTCTGATTCTCGGTGTTCTCTTCTCTATTCTACTTGCCGTTGCGTTATTAACTTTTAGTCCTGCAGACCCATCATGGTCGCAAACGGCGTGGGGTGGTGACATTCAAAATGCGGGTGGCTACCTAGGTGCTTGGTTGGCGGATACGCTTTTCTTCGTATTTGGCTCTTTGGCTTACCCTCTGCCTATCTTAGTGACGGTTGCTGCGTGGGTTTTATTCCGCAAACGTAATGAAGACGAGCAGATCGACTTCATGCTGTGGGGCACTCGCTTACTTGGCCTGACTATCCTAATTCTTACGAGTTGTGGTTTAGCGGATATCAACTTTGACGACATCTGGTACTTTTCATCCGGTGGCGTGGTAGGTGACGTTTTAACAAGCCTTGCACTTCCAACGTTGAATGTTCTTGGTAGTACGCTGGTTCTTCTTTTCTTATGGGGTGCTGGTTTCACTCTATTAACCGGTATCTCTTGGCTAAGCATTGTGGAATGGTTGGGTGAATGTGCCATCAAATTTTTCACGTCTACTGTTAATAAGGCTCGTGGCCAAGACCAAGAGCTGCTTGAGCCTCAATTAAGAGAATCAGCAGACCGCGATTTAATCGAAGAACGTCATCAGCAGCATCAAGCGCCAACTTACCGCGATGTTCCTGCTATAGAAGGCAACAAAGAATCAACAGAGCATGATCCGCTAGATCCTGCGATGAGTTTTTCTGCGACCAATGAGTCGGCAGACGTGGCGACAAATGCGCGAGACAATGCTGCATCGCCGAAGCGTCATTACAATATTCATATGCCTGTCGATGCTCCTGCGAAACAAGAAGCTCCTGTTCATGAAGAACCTCAGGTTCAGCCTCAAGCGGTAATTGAGTCAGAGCAAACGATCCCTGCAGCAGCTGTTTACCAAGCGCCAGAAGAACCGCTAGAAGAAGGTATTGAGCGCTCTAAACAGTTGAATGCAACGATAGAGCAGCTAGAAAATGCGGCCATGTATGAAGATGACCTAGCAGAACAAGATCAGGTTGACGCGCATGATTCTCAGGTTGCTTACCAACAATACATGCAGAACGAACAACCAGAAGTTGGCCCTGCTCATGCTGACCTTAGAAGTGCTGAACCAGAATTAGATAGCTCACCACAAGTAAATGGCGAATTTGGTTCTGAAGATGTTCAACCTGAATCTTTATACGCTTCACCTATGGGCGAGCCAGAAGCAACCGTGGAAGACGATTTCTCTGCACAACCTTCACCGTTTGATGTTACGGAAGAGCAAAGCTACCAACAGGGCTCAGAGCTTGAATCAGAACAGGCTGAAGCTGAATTAGCTGACGCAGCATTAATCGAAGAACAGTTTGAACCTTTCCCTTATCAAGAAGAACATTCAGAACCTGAACAGCCAACAGCACAAAACCTAGAGCCAACTGTTGATCTTCCTTGGGAAGAAGTAACGGAAGAAGAACCTGCGCATCAAGATCAAGATCAAGATGTCGCCGCATTCCAAAGCATTGTTTCTGAAGCCCAAGCGAATATGGCAGCGGCGCAGAATCCGTTCTTGGTTCAACAAGATGTTAATTTACCTAAGCCTGCTGAGCCATTACCCACGCTTGAATTGTTATTCCACCCTGAAAAGCGTGAAACCTTTATTGACCGTGACGCACTAGAGGCAATTGCTCGTCTTGTTGAATCTAAGCTAGCGGACTACAAGATCAAAGCCGATGTGGTTGATATTTTCCCTGGTCCTGTAATCACTCGATTTGAACTTGATCTGGCTCCAGGTGTGAAAGTAAGCCGTATTTCTGGCCTTTCTATGGACTTAGCGCGTTCGCTCTCTGCATTGGCAGTACGTGTCGTAGAGGTGATTCCGGGTAAACCTTATGTTGGCTTAGAACTGCCGAACATGAGTCGCCAAACGGTATTCTTCTCAGATGTGGTTGCTAGCCCTCAGTTCCAAGAAGCAAAATCGCCAACAACAGTGGTTCTCGGACAAGACATCGCAGGTGAAGCCGTTATTGCTGACCTATCGAAAATGCCACACGTTCTGGTTGCAGGTACAACCGGTTCTGGTAAGTCGGTAGGTGTGAACGTAATGATTCTGAGTATGCTTTACAAAGCATCACCGGAAGATGTTCGCTTCATCATGATCGACCCGAAAATGCTTGAGCTATCGGTTTATGAAGGCATCCCTCATCTATTGTCTGAAGTGGTAACCGACATGAAAGATGCGTCGAACGCCCTTCGTTGGTGTGTCGGCGAGATGGAACGTCGTTATAAGCTGATGTCAGCGTTAGGCGTTCGTAACATTAAAGGTTACAACGATAAGCTTAAGATGGCAGCGGAAGCGGGTCACCCAATTCACGACCCACTGTGGAAGCCGGGCGACAGCATGGACCCAGAAGCGCCATTGCTTGAGAAGCTGCCTTACATTGTGGTTATCGTTGATGAATTTGCTGACCTAATCATGGTGGTTGGTAAGAAGGTTGAAGAACTGATTGCACGTTTAGCACAAAAAGCACGTGCGGCGGGTGTTCACTTGATTCTAGCGACGCAGCGTCCATCTGTGGATGTTATTACGGGTCTTATTAAAGCGAACATTCCAACCCGTGTGGCCTTTACGGTATCAACCAAAACGGATTCACGAACTATCCTTGACCAAGGTGGTGCCGAATCACTATTGGGTATGGGTGATATGCTTTACTTGCCACCGGGTTCAAGCCATACAACTCGTGTTCACGGTGCCTTTGCATCTGATGACGATGTACACGCAGTCGTGAATAACTGGAAAGCGCGTGGTAAGCCAAACTATATTGATGAGATCACCAACGGCGAACAAACCCCTGAAACCTTGCTTCCGGGTGAGAAGATGGAAGGTGATGAAGAGGTTGATCCTCTGTTTGACCAAGTGGTAGAACACGTTGTTCATTCACGTCGTGGCTCAGTTTCAGGCGTACAACGTCGATTCAAGATTGGTTACAACCGTGCAGCAAGAATTGTTGAGCAACTTGAAGCTCAAGGTATCGTAAGTGCTCCAGGCCATAACGGTAACCGAGAAGTCTTAGCACCAGCGCCACCAAAAGATTAGTTCCACTAGGAACTCATACCCATTAAGTCGGTCAAATCGAAAATATGACCGACTTATGTTCTAACAGGATTATTGATGAAAAAAGTATTCGCACTTTTATTTATGAGCTTCTCAGTGTTTGCTTCTCCGAAAGAAGAGTTGAGTAGCCGCTTGGCATTAAACGCAGGCTTCAGCGCTGACTTTAAACAAGTCGTGACCAGCCCTGATGGTGATGTTGTTATGGAAGGTGAGGGCACGGTTGAGATTGCACGCCCAAGCTTGTTCCGCTGGGAGACCACGCTCCCTGATGAAAACTTGTTGGTATCTGATGGCCAGAGCTTGTGGTACTACAGCCCGTTCATTGAGCAAGTGAGCATTTACTGGCAAGAGCAAGCGACATCACAAACACCTTTTGTCCTACTTACACGTAACCAAGAAAGCGATTGGGATAACTATAATGTGGCGCAAACGGGTAACCAATTTACGCTAACGCCAACCGCTGTCGATTCTAATCAGGGCGACTTTCAGATTAATATCACCGAAAAGGGCATTGTTCAGGGCTTTAATGTGATTGAACAAGACGGTCAAAAAGGTGAGTTTACCTTTAGCAATGTTGACTTGGGTAAACCTGCAGCAGACCGCTTTACTTTTGTGGCACCGGAAGGTGTCGAGGTCGACGACCAAAGAAACTGATCTAAACAAGCAGATCGTTTGGTAGTACGTCGATAGGCATTAATGCCATCAACGAATCAAGAGATTGCAATTGAGTAATTACAGCTTAGATTTTGCGGGGGACGAAGATTTTCGTCCCCTTGCTGCTCGTATGAGACCGGAAACTGTCGAACAGTACATCGGTCAGCAGCATATATTAGGCCCAGGTAAACCACTTCGCAGAGCATTGGAAGCGGGCCATATCCATTCGATGATTTTGTGGGGGCCTCCGGGCACCGGTAAAACGACGTTAGCCGAAGTAGCAGCAAATTATGCCAATGCTGAAGTGGAACGCGTATCGGCGGTAACCTCGGGCGTAAAAGACATTCGTATTGCGATTGAAAAAGCGCGTGAGAACAAGCAAGCAGGGCGCAGAACCATCCTGTTTGTGGACGAAGTCCATCGCTTTAACAAAAGTCAGCAAGATGCTTTTCTGCCTCATATCGAAGATGGCACCGTGACCTTTATTGGTGCGACAACAGAAAACCCTTCTTTTGAATTGAACAATGCTTTGTTGTCACGTGCGCGCGTCTACAAACTGACTTCCCTGAATACCGATGATATTTCTCTCGTTATTCGCCAAGCGATTGAAGACAAGCAACGCGGGTTAGGTGATGTGCCTGCTGATTTTGCTGATAATGTTTTAGATCGTCTTGCGGAACTGGTTAACGGTGACGCGCGTATGTCGCTTAACTATCTTGAACTGCTGTATGACATGGCAGAAGACAACGATAGAGGCGAGAAAGCGATAACCTTACAGTTGTTGGCTGAAGTGGCTGGTGAAAAAGTCGCTCGTTTCGATAACAAGGGCGATATTTGGTACGACCTAATATCTGCGGTTCACAAGTCAATTCGTGGCTCAAACCCTGATGCGGCCTTGTATTGGTCGGCGCGAATGATTGCGGCGGGTTGCGACCCTTTGTATATCGTAAGACGTTTGCTAGCGATTGCTTCTGAAGATATTGGCAACGCTGACCCTCGTGCCATGCAGGTGGCGATGTCGGCTTGGGACTGCTTCACTCGAATTGGTCCTGCCGAAGGCGAGCGTGCGATTGCGCAGGCGGTAGTTTATCTTGCGTGTGCACCAAAGAGTAACGCCGTTTACACCGCGTGGAAGCAAGCTCTAACAGATGCTCACAACCTTCCTGAATATGAAGTCCCTCATCATTTGCGAAATGCACCGACAACTTTGATGAAGGACATGGGCTACGGGCAAGAATACCGTTATGCTCATGACGAACCAGGAGCCTACGCGGCTGGTGAAAAGTATCTGCCTCCTGAAATGGGAGAGAAGCAATACTATTTCCCAACAAAACGAGGCTTAGAGACCAAAATTGGCGAGAAGCTAGATTATCTGGCGGATTTGGACGCAAAAAGCCCACAAAAACGCTATGAAAAGTAGTCTTTTTTGGATATCGTTACCTAGTCATAAAATTTCAATTAAATCGTTATAAATTGGTCGAAATAACACCAGTTTTAGGGGTTTAGCAGTGATTCAGTAGCAAGCTACTGAATATTCAAATAACTAAAGCATAGGATTAGCAATGCTGGATTCTAAATTACTTCGAGCTGAGCTGGATGAAACAGCGGCAAAATTAGCACGTCGAGGCTTCACCCTTGATGTAGAGACAATTCGTGAACTTGAAGAAAAACGTAAGTCCCTTCAGATGAAAACTGAAGAGCTACAAGCGTTACGTAACTCTCGATCGAAGTCCATTGGTCAAGCGAAAGCAAAAGGCGACCATGAAGAAGCTGAGCGTATCCTTGCAGAAGTAGGCAACTTAGGCGCAGAACTAGACCAAGCTAAAGTAGCATTGGCTGATCTTCAATCTGAGCTAGAAACGATCACAATGTCTATTCCTAACCTACCTGATGCAGAAGTGCCAGATGGTAAAGATGAAGACGATAACGTAGAAGTTTCTCGTTGGGGTCAACCTAAGACTTACGACTTTGAAGTGAAAGATCACGTCGATCTTGGCGAAATGTCTGGCGGTCTTGATTTTGCTAGCGCAGTTAAAATCTCGGGTTCTCGTTTCATCGTGATGAAAGGCAAATTTGCACGTCTACACCGTGCTATTGCTCAGTTCATGCTGGACCTTCACACTGATGAGCACGGCTACACAGAAATGTACGTACCGTATCTAGTGAACCACGATAGCCTTTACGGTACTGGTCAACTTCCTAAGTTCGGCGAAGACTTGTTCCACACAAGCCCGCTAACTGAGCAAGTAAGTGACGTACCTCTTAAGACTCTATCGCTTATCCCTACTGCGGAAGTACCGGTAACGAACATGGTTCGTGACACGATCACTGATGAAGCTGAACTGCCACTTAAGATGACAGCTCACACGCCGTGTTTCCGTTCTGAAGCGGGTTCTTATGGTCGTGACACTCGTGGTCTTATCCGTATGCACCAATTCGATAAAGTTGAATTAGTACAAATCACTAAGCCAGAAGACTCAATGGCAGCGCTTGAAGAGCTAACTGGCCACGCTGAGAAAGTACTTCAACTTCTAGAGCTTCCTTACCGTAAAGTGATTCTATGTACAGGTGACATGGGCTTCGGTTCTGCGAAAACTTACGACTTAGAAGTATGGGTTCCAGCACAAGAGACTTACCGTGAGATTTCTTCTTGTTCAAACATGTGGGATTTCCAAGCGCGTCGTATGCAAGCTCGTTTCCGTCGTAAAGGCGAGAAAAAACCTGAACTTGTACACACACTAAACGGTTCTGGTCTTGCTGTTGGTCGTACTATGGTTGCTATCCTTGAGAACAACCAAGAAGCAGATGGCCGTATTGCTATCCCAGAAGTACTTCAACCATACATGGGCGGCGTAACGCACATCGGTTAATTAGATTGATTAAGCATTAGGTTACTTATAAAACCCAGCCAACAGGCTGGGTTTTTTATTGCCTATAGAATAGTGCAGTGGCGAGAAATAAATAATTTTTGTTACCTATGTGTAATAGTGTTTTATTGATTTTGATAATTATTACAATCCTTAAATGTGGCTATAATATGCTCTTACCGCGGTAGGTATAGATTTTCTCGTTCAAATACTGAGGAGGGCTTATGGCCGTAGGATGGGCTGGTGACGATAGTGTCAGCCAGCAAATACAAAATACCATTGATGATGAGATCTCTCGTGTAAGAGGAAACCTTCGAGGTGGTGAGGGTTTGCGTTATTGTGATGAGTGTGGTGATGAGATTCCGGAACAAAGACGACGCGCGATCAAAGGCGTTCGTTTGTGTATAGAATGTCAGTCAATATTAGAGCATGACGCACATCGACATTCATTGTTTAACCGTCGAGCAAGTAAAGATAGCCAATTACGTTAAACTGACGGTTACCTTCAAGCAGTTAAGGCCTTACTTTTATGTAAGGCCTTTTAGTTTAATTAAATGATTTATTAATGAAGATATATAGAAATAATCGTCGCTCTTGTTTAGAGCAATAAACGCCTTATTTAAAGCAATGAGTATTTTGTAATGCAGTGTCGATAGCAGCGACCAATTGCTCAATATGTTGTGGTTTGATAATAAACGGAGGCATCATATAAATTAGCTTACCAAACGGACGGATCCAAACGCCTTGCTCTACAAAGTGAGCTTGAATGGCTTCCATATCGACGGGTGTGTGAGTTTCAACGACGCCAATAGCGCCTAACCAACGCACGTCTTTAACCAGTTCATGTTCTCGCAACGGTGGTAACAACTCAGAAAAGAGCTGTTCAATCTGTTGAGTCTGATTTTTCCAATGGCCTTGCTCGATGATGGATAAACTTGCCGCACCGACTGCGCAAGCCAATGGGTTGCCCATAAAGGTTGGCCCATGCATAAAGCAGCCTGCTTCACCACCACATACCGTGTCAGCAACTTCCTTACTCGCAAGCGTCGCTGACAATGTCATATAGCCACCAGTTAAAGCTTTGCCTACGCATAATATGTCCGGTTGAACATCGGCATGCTCACAAGCGAACAGTTCCCCTGTGCGGCCAAATCCGGTCGCAATCTCATCCAAGATCAGCAATACGTTGAATTCATCACACAGCAAGCTAACTTGTTTTAGGAACTCAGGGTGGTAGATGCGCATGCCGCCAGCCCCTTGAACGATAGGCTCTAAGATCACCGCTGCGACTTCTTGATGGTGTGCTGCCAGCTTTTCTCGAAAACTATCGATGTCACTTGAGTTCCACTCATCCCAAAAGCCTGTTTTTGGCGAATCAGCGAAAATATGTTCCGGCAAAAAGCCTTTGTAGAGGCTGTGCATCGAATTGTCAGGGTCGGTCACTGACATCGCCGCAAAGGTATCACCGTGGTAGCCATCTCTTAGTGTGAGGAACTTTGAACGAGGTTGTCCTTTAGCGTGCCAATATTGCAATGCCATCTTGAGGCTAACCTCTACGGCAACTGAACCTGAATCGGCCAAAAATACATGCTCAAGATTACTTGGCGCGAGATTCAAAAGCTTCTTACATAGATCGATAGCGGGCTGGTGGGTGATGCCACCAAACATAACGTGTGAAACCTTATCGATTTGACTATGAGCTGCAGCGTTTAGCTCTGGATGATTGTAGCCGTGAATGGTTGACCACCAAGATGACATACCATCAATAATTCGTTTTCCGCCTTCTAATTCTAGGTAAACACCGTCTGCGTTGGTGACTGGGTAGCAGGTCAGAGGTGTTAACGTTGATGTGTAGGGATGCCAGATATGCTGGCGATCAAAGGCGAGATCCATAGTAACTTCCATTCTTGGTGTGATTAAAAAATAACCAGATGTAAACTTTTGATATTATCAATGTGTTGACAGTCTAAAGCTTGTCGGTAGACTAGCCAAGCATAAATGCAATCTCTATTGATAGAGATGAAACATCAAATAATAAAAAAGGATCGACACGTGGAAGTTCGTCATGACTGGACAGTTGCTGAAGTAACAGCACTGCTTGAAAAACCGTTTATGGATTTAATGTTTGAAGCTCAAGTGGTTCATAGACAGTACCAAGAGCACAACCACGTGCAGGTGAGTACGCTTCTATCGATTAAGACTGGTGCTTGTCCTGAAGACTGTAAGTATTGTCCTCAAAGTGCTCACTACCGAACGGATGTCGACAAAGAACGCCTAATGGAAGTAGAGCGTGTTTTGGATGCGGCGCAAAAAGCCAAGAACGCGGGCTCGACTCGTTTCTGTATGGGCGCGGCGTGGAAAAACCCGAAAGAACGCGATATGCCTCACTTGACTGATATGATCAAAGGTGTGAAAGGTATGGGTCTAGAAACCTGTATGACACTAGGCATGTTAACCCCTGATCAAGCTGGCGAGTTAGCGGGTGCAGGCTTGGATTACTACAACCATAACCTTGATACGTCTCCCGAGTTTTACGGCAGCATCATCACCACTCGTACTTACCAAGATCGTTTAGATACGCTATCTCACGTACGTGATGCCGGTATGAAGATCTGTTCTGGTGGCATTATTGGTATGGGCGAAAGTACCAATGACCGTGCAGGCCTGCTGGTAGAGCTAGCGAACCTTCCGGTACACCCTGAGAGTGTGCCAATCAACATGCTCGTGAAAGTGAAAGGCACACCGATGGAAAACGTCGATGATGTTGAATCTTTTGACTTCATTAAGTTGATTGCGATTGCTCGTATCATGATGCCAATGTCAGCGGTTCGTCTATCTGCAGGTCGCGAGAATATGAATGAACAGATGCAGGCGATGTGCTTCATGGCTGGCGCGAACTCTATCTTCTACGGTTGTAAGCTACTGACTACGCCAAACCCAGATGAAGACACGGACATGCAGCTGTTTAAGAAGTTAGGCATCAACAGCCAACAAGTGGCTCAGAAGCCTGATGAAATTCAAGAAAACGAACTGTTAGATCAAGTAGTGGAGCGCGTTGCTGCTCGTCCAACGAAAGATGACATGTTCTACGATGCCACTGTTTAAATCCCGTATCAAAGATGCCCTTGTTCAACGCCGTGAGCAGGGGCTAACTCGTCAACTTAAAGTGCTCGAAAACAGTAATGGTCCTTTGCTTAATTGCGAAGGTTCTCGCTTTATTAATTTTTCGAGTAATGATTACCTAGGCTTGGCGAACGACCCTGAATTGGTAGAGGCGTGGCAAGCGGGGCTTTCCCTTTATGGTGCTGGCAGTGCGGCATCGCCATTGGTCACGGGTTTTAGTCCTGCCCATCGAAATTTAGAAGCTCAACTCTGTGAATGGTTGGGCTTTGAACGTGCCATTCTCTTTAGTTCTGGTTTCAGTGCGAACCAAGCCTTGTTGTTTTCTCTGCTCGAAAAAGACGACTCTCTGCTGCAAGACAAACTTAACCACGCCTCTTTGATGGAAGCGGGGATGCTTTGTCCTGCAACCATGAAACGCTTTAAGCACAACGATACGCAGCACCTAGAGTCGTTATTAAGCCGATCTCCACAATCCTTGGTCGTCACTGAGGGCGTATTCAGCATGGACGGCGATCAAGCGCCTCTCAGCCAGATATCTAACCTGACTCATCAATACGACAGTTGGTTGGCGGTTGATGATGCCCACGGTATCGGTGTATTAGGTGATAAAGGAGCTGGGAGTTGCAGTGCAGCACAAATCTCCCCCGATATTTTGGTGGTGACCTTTGGCAAAGCATTTGGCCTTTCTGGTGCTGCGATTCTTTGTTCGTCAGAAGTGGGTGATTACTTAACTCAGTTTGCTCGTCATCATGTGTACTCGACGGCGATGCCACCTTCACAAGCGGTGGCTTTATCTCATGCCTGTAAGATGACTCAAACTCAAGAGTGGCGCCGAGAAAAGCTGACTGAGTTAGGGTCTCTCTATGCAGAGCAGGTGAGCGGCTTGAAAGGCTTTGTGGATACTCAGACTCCGATTAAGCCATTTGTGATAGGTGAAGCACAAGCGGCATTATCAATAGCTGAAGAGTTAAAGCAAAACCAAGTTTGGGTGACCGCAATAAGGCCGCCAACCATACCTGCTGGAACTGCTCGATTACGAATCACGTTAACAGCTAACCATAGCCCAAAACAGATTCTCCAGTTAGCCAGGTCGTTGCATCAAGCCATTGAACGAAACATCGACTTAAGCACTGAACCGGGTATCCATCCAAGCTTTGAATCAAATAAAGAGGCTCAGTAAATGTCACAAGAAGCAGTAGTGCATAATTACGTTGGCCAAGATAAGAGTGCGATTGCCGAAGCCTTTGGTAAAGCGGCAACAACCTATGACAAACACGCTGAATTTCAACGCGATGTTGGCCACCGATTACTGGATAAATTACCCAGCGATCTGTCAGGCTTTAAGGTGCTGGATCTAGGTTGTGGTACTGGCTATTTCTCCGAGCAACTTGTAAAACGAGGCGCCGAAGTGGTTTGCGCTGATCTTTCTGTTGGAATGCTAGCAACAGCAGAGAAGCGGTGTGGTGCATCTGTATCTTTATATCAACAAGCCGATGCCGAACAATTGCCGTTTGAAGATGGGTGTTTTGACATCGTTTTCTCTAGCCTTGCGTTGCAATGGTGTGACGATTTGTCGTCGCCTTTGAGAGAGATGAAGCGTGTTACAGCGGCTGGTGGGCGTGTTATTTTCTCAACTTTGCTTGATGGGTCACTGTTTGAACTGAAAAAGTCGTGGTCCAAAATTGATGCACATCAACACGTTAACCATTTTATTACAATCAATCAGGTAAAAATTGCGTTAGCGCAATCTAGCTGTACCGTTCATCAACTAGACTTGCCCACCATCACCGTTTGGTACGACACTGCGTTTGAACTGATGCGCGACCTTAAAGGTATCGGCGCTAATCACGTAAGTGGTCGCTCACAAGGTTTAACAAGTCGTCGCATGTTGCAGCTTGTTGATCGGGAATATCGAGAGTTTAAGAACCATCAAGGTTTCTTACCAGCAACATATCAAGTTTGTTTAGGGGTTATTCAATTATGATTGATGCATTATTCATTGCGGGTACGGATACCGAAGTGGGAAAAACTGTGGTTTCAAAAGCGATTCTTCAAGCTTTGGCCGCACAAGATTTATCAACAATTGGTTACAAGCCAGTTGCTGCAGGGAGTGAAAAATCCCCTGAAGGACTACGTAATAGTGATGCACTGCATCTTCAAGAAGCGGCGACGCAAGATATTGCTTACGAAGACGTAAACCCGTATGCACTATTGCTACCGTCATCGCCTCACATCGCTGCAAAGCATGACGGCGTGGTGATTGATGAGGCGGTATTATCAGCGAAGCTGGAAGAGCATAAGCAAAACTCTGACATCGTGTTAGTTGAAGGTGCTGGTGGTTGGCGAGTCCCGGTTTCAGACGATGAATATCTTTCTAGCTGGGTTAAAAAAGAGCAACTGCCAGTGGTACTGACTGTGGGTATTAAACTTGGTTGTTTGAGCCACGCTCTATTAACGGCAGAAGCGATTCGTGCTGATGGCCTAAACCTAGTAGGTTGGGTCGCAAACCGTATCAATCCAGGTACTGAGCACTACGCAGATATTATTGCGATGCTTGAAGATAAGTTAGGTGCACCTAAGTTAGGTGAAATCCCTTACGTCCCAAAAGCGAAGTCTAAAAACATTGGTAAGTACATTGATGTGCAGCCTTTGCTTGCGCTTTAATTACCACGTTATGTACTAAATAAGAAAAGGGCTGCGATTGCAGCCCTTTTGCTATTTTAAGCCTTTAGACCTTGAGTTGATAAACAACCGGTCTTTTAATAAACAAGCTTAGAACTAATGTTCTTTAGTCAGTCCCATTAAAGCTTGCTGAGTTTCTGTGATTTTTGTCTGTGCCGTTTGCGGTGTTAGGATTCCAACCTGCTTTTTCGCTTCTTCTTCAGTAATCCCTAGGTGACAGCACAGTAAATCGATAGCCATTTGAGTGTTAGTACCTTCAACCATGATCCTTTCCTTTTTGTACATGGACTAGCCAATAAATCATCTGCAGTCACTGTAAACGGATTGTTATATCGACACCATACGACTTAGGTCTAATAGAGTGGATTTAATTCGGATATGGTCTCGTAATCAAATGTTGCAATTTAATGCTTAACCTTGTTTTCTTAATCTAAGACTATATGTATAAGTAAGTATAAGTCTCAAGGTTGGAATAAATTGCTGTCTGCCTTGTCTATAACAATAAGTTTTATAAAAACAGCTTTCATGCGGAGATAAGTAATGAAGCGAGTAATGTTGTTCCTTGCAACCAACCTTGCGGTTGTATTGGTACTAAGTGTTGTTCTTAATATTGTATACGCAGTTACAGGTATGCAACCAGGAAGCCTCTCAGGCTTGCTGTTAATGGCTGCGGTATTTGGTTTTGGCGGCTCATTCATTTCATTAATGATGTCAAAGAAAATGGCGCTACGCTCAGTTGGCGGCATGGTCATTGAGAACCCACGTAATGAAACAGAACATTGGTTGATGGAGACGGTAAGCCGTCAAGCTCAACAAGTTGGTATTGGTATGCCAACAGTGGCGATCTACGATTCGCCAGACATCAACGCATTCGCAACAGGTGCTAAGCGTGACGATTCATTGGTAGCGGTATCAACAGGCCTTCTGCACAACATGACACGTGACGAAGCTGAAGCGGTATTAGCGCATGAAGTTAGCCACATCGCAAACGGCGACATGGTGACGATGACCCTAATGCAAGGTGTTGTGAACACGTTCGTTATCTTCCTATCTCGTTTCATCGCCAACATTGTTGCGTCGAATGACAACGAAGAAGAGGGTGGCAGCAACATGATGGTGTACTTCGGTGTGTCTATGGTGCTGGAACTGGTATTTGGTTTCCTAGCGAGCTTCATTACCATGTGGTACAGCCGCCACCGTGAGTTCCATGCTGATGCAGGTGCTGCGCACTTGGTTGGTAAAGAGAAGATGATTGCAGCGCTCGAGCGTCTAAAGGTGAGCCATGAGCCACAACTAGAAGGTTCTATGATGGCGTTTGGTATCAACGGTAAGAAGTCTCTAACTGAGCTTCTAATGAGCCACCCGCCGCTAGACAAGCGTATTGCTTCTCTACGTAACATGTAATCGCTACGTATTCTTCAGTCGCTAATCGACAAGATACATTTGAAAGGCTTCCTTCGGGAGGTCTTTTTTGATCTTGGCATCTAAGACAGTAAGTATTCGAGGAATAGGTGTCTGGCGATAGAGGGTTACTGGTGATGAAGCATTACGATATTGATTGGTTGATATCGCACGGATTGAGATGAGTAGGGTAATGATACTGGGTTGCTTTGTATTATTTTGCTGACGTCTCTTGTGCTCAATACACTTTGTTCCGCTCAACAAAAAGGCTTCCACATGGGAAGCCTTAGTCTATTCTGTGATTCGAAATTCGAACCTTACAGTTTGTCAGTTAGCTCGATTGCTTGGCCGATGTAGTTCGCTGGAGTCATCTCTTTCAGGCGAACTTTCTCGTCTTCAGGGATCTCAAGACCATCGATGAATGCACGCATGCCTTCGCCATCTACACGTTTACCACGAGTTAGCTCTTTTAGCTTCTCGTATGGTTTTTCGATGCCGTAACGACGCATTACTGTTTGTACTGGTTCAGCCAATACTTCCCAGTTCTTGTCTAGTTCAGCAAGTAGCGCAGCGCGGTTAACTTCAAGCTTGCTAATACCTTTAAGAGTCGAAGTGTATGCAATGATTGCGTAGCCAACACCCACACCTAGGTTACGAAGAACCGTAGAGTCAGTAAGGTCACGCTGCCAGCGAGAAACTGGAAGTTTTTGTGCAAGGTGGCTGAATACTGCGTTCGCTAGACCAAGGTTGCCTTCAGAGTTTTCGAAGTCAATTGGGTTAACTTTATGCGGCATTGTCGAAGAACCGATTTCGCCAGCAATAGTCTTCTGCTTGAAGTGACCAAGAGCGATGTAGCCCCAAACGTCACGGTCGAAGTCTAGAAGGATAGTGTTGAAACGAGCAATTGCATCGAATAGCTCAGCGATGTAATCGTGAGGTTCGATTTGAGTTGTGTACGGGTTCCAAGTTACGCCAAGAGATTCAGTGATGAACTCTTCGCTAAACTGGTGCCATTCAACTTCTGGGTATGCAGAAAGGTGTGCGTTGTAGTTACCTACAGCACCGTTGATTTTCGCTAGGATCTCAACGTTTTCGATTTGCTTGTATTGACGTTCCATACGGTACGCAACGTTAGCCATCTCTTTACCCATAGTAGAAGGAGAAGCTGGCTGACCGTGTGTACGAGACAGTAATGGAATATCACGGTACTCGTTCGCAAGTGCTTTGATAGCATCAATTACGTTACGGATTTCTGGAAGAATCACTGTGTCACGAGCTTCTTTAAGCATAAGCGCGTGAGAGGTGTTGTTGATGTCTTCAGAAGTACATGCAAAGTGAATAAATTCGTTTACAGCGTGAAGTTCAGGAACGCCAGCAACTTTCTCTTTCAAGAAGTACTCAACCGCTTTAACGTCGTGGTTAGTCGTGCGCTCGATCTCTTTGATACGTAGAGCATCTTCTTCGCTGAAGTTAGCGGCTAGTTCATCAAGAAACTGGTTAGCTTCTGCACTGAACGCTGGTACTTCTTTGATTGCATCAGTTGCTGCAAGCTTTTGTAACCAACGAATTTCAACGATAGAGCGGTACTTTAGTAGTCCAAACTCACTAAAGATGCTGCGTAATGCAATAGTCTTACTTCCGTAACGGCCGTCTACTGGTGAAACAGCAGTCAATGCTGACAGTTCCATGGTGTTCTCCTGAATTGAGTTTTCTAAATTTTGAGAGGTTTATACCAGTAACAATCTCAATTGTCACGCACATTGCGCAATCGTTTGCGTGAGAGTTGTGTTGATACAAAAAACAAGCTCGCGACGAGGCGCGAGCTAATAAACTACATTCGAGCTAGTAGGATTTGAGCCTGCTCGATCATCTTCTTACGACCGAAGATAAGGTGGCGACGTTTACCGCCAACTTGACGCCATAACACAGCGCTTCGAATCCCTGATAGAAGCAGTGCGCGAACCTTATGTTGGCTCGATGTCTGCTGAAGTACAGACGGAGTACCAGAAACCTGAATGCGAGGGCCGATAGGGCTGACGACATCAAGGTAGATACTTGCAAGGTTGCTTATCATTTGCTCGTCAAACAGATCAAAGTGTTCAGTTTGGCGCTCTGCAGTTTGAATGCGGTCACCAAGCTGAGACATAGAGTCGTTGCGAGAAGACAGCTTACGCTCAAGCGCCATCAAGCTGATGATGTAACGCGTGATATCGCTACCTGCTGGAGTACTATCGATACCTTTTACTAAGCACTCAAGGCCAAGCTTTAGGTTCGCTTCACGTCCAAATACGCCCACGGTATTCGATGGGTTGGTATTTAAAATGGCACTGAGTGAAGCTTCAAAGGCATCTTTATCACAATGGCCGTCTTTCGCTACTTGTTGAACCAAAGCCACAGCTTGGCAAATTCCGGCGAAAGCAATAGTACGGTCATAAAGTGTATTAGCCACGTAGTAACTCCTAGTTGTCTTCTATCGTTTGTCGTTTGATTGATTAGATGCGCTTTTCGATGATACCACCACCAAGACATACTTCGCCTTGGTAGAACACTGCAGATTGACCTGGGGTCACTGCGATTTGTGGCTCATCAAAAATAACCTTAATGTTCTCATCATCAATTGGGATGATTGTACAAGGAATATCTGTTTGACGGTAACGTGTTTTTACCGTGCATGTCATAACTTCAGTAATTGGTGTGCGATTTACCCAATGAAGTTGAGATGCGATCAAGCCTTCTGATTTCAGAAGAGGGTGGTCTTTACCTTGTACTGCGATAAGTACATTACGCTTAAGGTCTTTTTCACCAACAAACCATGGTTCTTCGTTACCGCCACCACCTTTAGTGCCGCCAATATGAAGGCCTTTACGCTGACCTAGCGTGTGGTACATCAAACCTTGGTGTTGACCAATCACTTGGCCTTCAGGTGTTTCGATGTTACCCGGTTGTGCTGGTAGGTATTTGCCTAGGAACTCAGTGAACTTGCGCTCACCGATAAAGCAGATGCCTGTTGAATCTTTCTTCTTAGCTGTGATCAAGTCTTGCTCTTCAGCAATACGTCGCACTTCTGGCTTCTCTAATTCACCGACAGGGAATAGGCTGCGTGCCACTTGATCTGAGCTTAGCGTGTATAGGAAATAACTTTGGTCTTTGTTGCTGTCTAGACCGCGTAGCATTTCTGGTTTTACGCCAGCATCAAGCTCTTCTTGAGTTGGGAAAGTACGACGAACGTAGTGACCCATCGCAATGTAGTCTGCGTCTAGCACTTCATCCGCAAACTCTAAGAATGCTTTAAATTTGATTTCTTTGTTACAAAGAATATCTGGGTTAGGTGTACGACCTGCTTTGTACTCTTCAAGGAAGTATTCGAATACGTTGTCCCAGTATTCTGCAGCAAAGTTGATAGTGTGAAGGTGGATACCTAGTTTGTCACATACCGCTTGAGCATCAGCAAGATCTTCAGCTGCCGTGCAGTATTCTTCGTTATCGTCTTCTTCCCAGTTTTTCATGAAAAGGCCTTCTACCTGATAGCCTTGTTGCTGAAGAAGATACGCCGATACTGACGAATCTACACCGCCGGACATACCGACAATTACTTTCTTTTCGCTGTTTCCAGAGCTGATATCTGACATGTCTAAACACCGTTACTATTACTTGGTCGCAGATTCTAACAGAAAGAGAAACGCCGTGACAGATCCGAGACCGGAATCACAGTTTCATTTGCACAAATAGTGCGCTGACTTTGTTAGAGAATCGCATGAGAGCGAGGTGAGTCGCTAGGATGTCAGAAGTATATGTGGCATAGTCGCTCGAAATCCAAGACCTGAGATAAAAAAATGTCTGAACAAAATGAATTTATGCAAGAAGAAGAGCTGATTGAGATCATCGAGAACCAGCTTGAAGATGGCGAACCAGTGAAAGTGAAAGAGACGTTGATGCGTTTAATGATGACAGGCACTCCACGTGAAGAAGCAATTGCGGCTATGGCATGTGCACTGGCAATTGAAGTATTTGACGTTATGAAAAACGGCGCGGAGTTTAATCAAAAACGTTACGCGGAGCATTTGGGCATGCTGCCTGATTTAAGCTTTATGGAAGGCGAATAAAAAAAACCTTCAGCAAACGTTTGCTATAGTTTGAAAGATTGCCGCGTTAAATATAGCGCGGTAGAATCCGCCACCTATTTCCCCTTGACTTAGACTAGCCTTATGAAATTCCCTGGACAACGTAAATCAAAGCACTACTTTCCGGTTCACGCTCGTGATCCTCTAGTGAGCCAAGCTCAAAGCAGTAAAAGAATGTCACGCACTCATATTATCGGTATTGACCAAACATTGGTGGATATTGAAGCAAAGGTGAGTTCTGAACTTATTGAGAAGTATGGTTTGAGCAAGGGACATTCACTGGTTATTGGCGACGCAGCCGCTGAATCTTTGTATCAAGAATTAAAAGAGCAATGCCTGATTACCAATGAATACGCTGGTGGCACAATTGGTAACACATTACACAACTATTCAGTGCTAGCGGATGACCGTTCTACACTGTTAGGTGTAATGAGCCAAGATATTAAGATTGGTAGTTACGGTTATCGCTATTTATGTAATACATCAAGCAGAATGGATCTGAACCATTTACAAGGGGTAGATGGCGCAATTGGTCGCTGCTTTGCATTAATTACAGAAGACGGTGAACGTACTTTCGCAATTAGCGAAGGACAAATGAACCAATTAAAACCAGAAAGCATTCCTGAAAAAATCTTCAAAAGTGCTTCTGCTTTAGTTTTAACGGCTTATTTAGTTCGCTGTAAGCCAGGCGACCCGATGCCTGAAGCAACAATGAAAGCGATCGAATACGCGAAGAAATACGATGTGCCAGTCGTTCTTACACTAGGTACTAAGTTCGTTATTCAAGATGATCCAGAATTCTGGAAAGATTTCCTTGAGCAACACGTAACGGTTGTTGCAATGAATGAAGACGAAGCTGAAGCGTTAACGGGTGAAAGCGATCCACTGGCTGCATCAGATAAAGCGCTAGACTGGGTAGACCTTGTTCTATGTACTGCGGGACCTGTTGGCCTATTTATGGCTGGTTATACAGAAGATGCAGCTAAGCGTGAAACGTCACTGCCTTTACTTCCAGGTTCAATTGCGGAATTCAACCGTTTTGAATTTAGCCGTCCTGCGCATAAAGATTTATGTGAAAACCCAACTAAAGTGTATTCGCACATTGCGCCATACATGGGTGGACCAGAAAAGATCAAAAATACCAATGGTGCAGGTGATGCTGCGTTATCAGCTTTATTACATGATATGGCTGCTAATAAGTACCACAAAGAAAACGTGCCAAACTCAAGTAAACACCAACATTCATTCTTGACGTACTCTTCGTTCTCACAAGTTTGTAAATATTCTAACCGTGCTAGCTATGAAGTGTTGGTTCAACACTCTCCACGTTTATCTCGTG
Source organism: Vibrio sp. 10N.247.311.13 (assembly GCF_041467595.1). Classification (NCBI taxonomy): domain Bacteria; kingdom Pseudomonadati; phylum Pseudomonadota; class Gammaproteobacteria; order Vibrionales; family Vibrionaceae; genus Vibrio; species Vibrio sp. 10N.247.311.13. The sequence continues at coordinate 25,878 of NZ_JBFSUX010000034.1, forward strand.
GCCTTCCTGAAAGAGAAGATAGCCTAGAAGAAGCGTACTGGGAAAGATAAGTTACTTTCTTTAATCAGTAGTACTATCAGTATCAGTTGGTTTCTAATACTGATAGTACAAATATAAAAAAGGCTCCGAAAGGAGCCTTTTTTGTTTCTGAATATATTGAAGTCGTAAATAATACTTTGGTCGACTTAAATATTAATTCTATCGCTTAGCGTGTAATTGATTACTCACTAAGTAAACTAAATGTTTAGATAGCAAACTCTTCTAGAGATTTACCAGCATCTAGCTGTTCTTGGATAGCTGAAGGCGTACGGCCTTGACCTGTCCAAGTCTTCTCGTCGCCGTTTGCGTCTACGTATTTGTATTTCGCTGGGCGAGGAGCGCGTTTAGCTTTTGTTGTTTTAGATTTTGCTTCACCAGAAAGTGCAGCAATAAGATCGGCAACATCAATTCCGTCTTTTGCAATTTGTTCAGCAATAGCAGAAAGCTTAGCTTCTTGCTCTGCTTTAGCAGCACGCTCTTCAGCTTCAGACTCTTGACGCTCTTGTACAACAATAGTCAGCTTGTCTAGCGCTTCTTCAAGTTGCTCAAGAGTTAATTCACGTGAGAACGCACGAAGGCTGCGGATATTTAATAGAGTTTTTGTTAATTCAGACATGATATTTTCCATCAAGGTAAACTAAATAATCTTCCTAATAATAAACAGAGCCTAGGAATAAAACAAATAGTATTTCTTCTATTACATATTTAAATATAAAAGTGAGATGAATAGTTGAAAATTCAGAGCAGTATTTCTATTGAATTTATAATAATTATTAAGAATATCTTAAAAAATGATATGTGACAGGTGGAGTAGTCAACTTATGTAGACTATTCTTCTATTGATTAGTTCATTAACAAAAAGCTATTTTTCTCGGAATGATATGTTGCATTGTTGCTCTTGGTGAGTACAATTGCGGCTACCTGATGCGAGGTGTTGGTTAATTTGTTGTTAAACTCTGGTTTGCACGGTTAATAATGTTATCGCACGTAGAGGTGCAATTATAAAAAGTAACTTCCGTTGGGGTGATGCCAATGAACGGGAATGAAAGGTGTAATTGCCGAAGTAAATTGTATATCTAAGCAATTTGCTGGGGTTGTGCTCAATAGGTACAACACTGCCATAGTCTTAATTTTAAACTATGGAGCGCTACTGTAGGGTTGGGTGAAGTGTTCACTTCCCTTTCGCTTAGTTCAACATGAGCTTGGTCAGCCGTATCAAGTTTGTCTGCAGTAGATCTCTAGCCAAATAAAAAACTGGTTTTTGAAGATCATGAATTTAATAGATTTTGCAACATCACCTTTATCTTTGCTTCCGCCCCTTGTGGCTTTGAGCCTTGCTATTGTTACCCGCCGTGTATTGGTTTCTTTGGGTGTCGGTATCATCATGGGTGCGATTCTACTTGCTGATTACTCAGTAGGTAACGCAGCTAGCTACGTGTTTACTAAAGCATCTGGTGTTTTCATCGAAGATGGTGGCATCAACACTTGGAACATGAGCATCATTGCATTCCTAATTATTCTTGGAATGACAACGGCATTATTAACACTGTCTGGCGGTACTCGCGCATTCGCGGAGTGGGCACAGTCTCGCGTTAAGAGCAAACGTGGTTCAAAACTACTTGCTGCTTTCTTAGGTGTATTCATCTTTGTTGATGACTACTTTAACAGCCTAGCGGTTGGTGCTATCTCTCGTCCTGTAACAGACCGCTTCTATGTATCTCGCGCTAAGCTTGCTTATATCCTAGATTCAACTGCTGCTCCTATGTGTGTGATCATGCCTGCTTCTAGCTGGGGTGCTTACATCATCACGATCATTGGTGGCATCTTAGTGACACACGGTGTGACAGAGTATTCTGCACTGGGTGCTTACGTTCGTCTTATCCCAATGAACTTCTACGCTGTATTCGCACTACTAATGGTGTTCGCAGTAGCATGGTTCGGTCTAGACGTTGGTAAGATGCGTGAGCATGAGATCGAAGCATCTCAAGGCCGTGGCTTTGAAGGTGACAACGATCAAAAGCAAGCTCACGATCTAAACGAAGAGTTAGATATCGAAGAGAGCGAAAACGGTTCAGTTTCTGATCTTGTTATGCCAATCGTATCGCTAATTGTAGCGACAGTGGCTGCAATGCTTTACACAGGCGGCCAAGCGCTGGCTGCTGATGGCCAAGCATTCAACCTTCTAGGCGCATTCGAAAACACGGATGTAGGTAAGTCTCTTGTTTACGGTGGTGTTATTGGCTTACTAGTAGCACTAGCGACAGTATTCAAGCAAAAGCTATCTATGACTGATATCGCAAGAACAATGTGGATCGGTGCTAGCTCTATGTTTGGCGCGATTCTGATTCTTGTGTTTGCATGGACTATCGGTTCTGTTATCGGCGACATGAAAACGGGTTCTTACCTATCGTCTCTAGTAACAGGCAGCATTGATTACCACTGGTTACCGGTTATGTTGTTCCTTCTAGCGGGCGTTATGGCGTTCTCTACAGGTACATCTTGGGGTACGTTCGGTATCATGCTACCAATCGCGGGTGATATGGCTGCAGCATCGGATATCGCACTGATTCTTCCAATGCTAAGTGCGGTTCTAGCGGGTGCAGTATTTGGTGACCACTGTTCTCCAATCTCAGATACGACGATTCTGTCTTCTACTGGTGCTCGTTGTAACCACATCGACCACGTCTCGACTCAGCTTCCATACGCGTTGTCTGTAGCGTTCGTATCGTGCATTGGTTTCATCACTCTAGGTATGACATCTTCAATTGGCATCGCATTTGGCGCAGCGTCTCTAACGTTTGTTGCTGTATGTTTTGCATTGGCTTACTTCTCTCGCTGCAAAATGGCGACGTGCAAAAGCTAAAATTGAAAGTTAATCAGTAAACTATCAGGGAGGCGTTTGCCTCCCTTTTTTGTGCCTGTTAATTTAATTTTAAGTTTCGTGAAAAAAGTTCGAATAAATGGTTGAAAAAGGATGTCAGCTTAGTTAGTGTGGAGACAAGACAGCAAACAACCTAAGAGCTGATAAGTATGCGTAAATTAGTAATGAACATTCATCACCATCATCACCCTATCTAGTCTTTCGGGGAGATTTACGTATACCCGGGAGCAAGATTACTCCCGGAGGTTAAGTCAAAAGAATTTAGATTTAAACCCTCGGGATGACAAAGTCCCCGAGGGTTTTTTAGTTTTAGCGCTTTTAAATAATCAATAAATTCAAATATTTGCACAGGGATACAGCAATGCAGACACAACGCCTAAGAATCGCAATTCAAAAGAAAGGTCGCTTAAGTAAAGAGTGCCAAGACCTACTTAAAAAATGTGGTGTTAAATTTAATATCATGGGTGAGCGCCTAGTGGTTCACTCACTAAATATGCCAATCGACTTGTTACTCGTTCGTGATGACGACATCCCAGGTCTTATCATGGATGGTGTAGTTGACCTTGGTTTCATCGGTGAAAATGAACTAGAAGAAGTTCGTCTAGATCGTGTTGCTCTTAAAGAGCCTTCAGAGTTCCGCACACTACGTCGTTTAGACTTCGGTGGTTGCCGCCTTTCAATCGCTATTAATAAAGACGAAGAATACAACGGCCCACAAGACTTAGCGGGCAAACGTATTGCGACAACCTACCCACAACTACTTAAAGCCTACATGGACGAGCAGGGTGTTGAGTTCAGCACTTGTATGCTAACAGGTTCGGTTGAAGTCGCGCCTCGCGCTGGCCTTGCAGACGCTATCGCTGATTTAGTTTCTACAGGTGCAACGCTTGAAGCGAACGGCCTAAAAGAAGCAGAAGCTATCTTCCAATCGAAAGCAACACTGATTCAACGTGTTGGCGACTTCGACGCAGACAAGACCGCACTGATTGAAAAACTACTGACTCGTATGCAGGGTGTTCAACAAGCGAAAGAGTCGAAGTACATCATGCTTCACGCGCCAACCTCTCAACTAGAGCAAATCAAAGCACTACTGCCTGGTGCTGAAGATCCAACGGTTCTTCCTCTATCTACAGACAAAGACAAAGTTGCCGTGCACCTAGTAAGTACAGAGAACTTGTTCTGGGAAACAATGGAACAGCTGAAAGAGTTGGGTGCAAGCTCGATTCTAGTATTACCAATCGAAAAAATGATGGGGTAGTGACGATGAGAACCGTTGTTTGGCAATCTTTAAGTGAATCACAGCAAGACTCGGTATTAGAGCGTCCAGCTATTACTGAAGGTGCAAACATCACAGCGACTGTTTCTGATGTTATTGCAAAAGTACGAAATGAAGGCGATGCCGCGCTTAAAAAGCTGACTGCAAAGTTTGATGGTGTAACTCCAGAATCTATCCGAGTCAGTTCGGGTGAGATTGAAGAGGCGTGTGCTCGTCTAACACCAGAGATGAAGCAAGCGTTAGAGCAAGCTTATAGCAACATTGCTAAGTTTCACGAAGCTCAAAAGCCGCAGCCAATTAAGGTTGAGACACAGCCTGGTGTTGTGTGTGAGCAAGTGACGCGCGCGATTAATACTGTTGGCCTTTATATTCCCGGTGGCAGTGCGCCACTACCGTCAACGGTTCTTATGTTAGGTGTTCCTGCTCAAATCGCAGGTTGTCGTAAGGTTGTGCTTTGTTCACCTCCGCCAATCGCTGATGAAATCTTGTATGTCGCTAAGCTTTGTAAGATCGACGAAGTTTACAACGTTGGTGGTGGTCAAGCGGTTGCAGCAATGGCTTACGGTACCGAGAGTGTGGCTAAAGTCGATAAGATCTTCGGCCCAGGTAATGCCTACGTTACGGAAGCAAAGCGCCAAGTGAGTAATGACTTCCGCGGAGCAGCTATTGATATGCCAGCTGGCCCATCTGAAGTGTTAGTGATTGCTGATGAAACGGCTGATGCAGACTTCATTGCAGCGGATTTGTTGAGCCAAGCGGAACACGGGCCTGACTCTCAAGTAGTATTGGTAACTCCATCTCCAGTGGTTGCAGACCAAGTAACAGAAGCGGTTCAAAAGCAACTGAAAGAACTGTCTCGTGCGAACATCGCTCAGCAAGCATTGGCTTCAAGCTTAATCATCATTGCTGAATCGATCACTCAAGCGATTGCGATTTCGAATTTCTACGGTCCTGAGCACTTGATCGTTCAAACCAAGAACCCACGTGAATTGCTGCCATTGCTAGATAATGCAGGCTCAATTTTCCTTGGTGACTGGTCTCCAGAATCTGCAGGTGACTACGCATCCGGCACAAACCACGTTCTTCCGACTTACGGTTATACCAAGACGTATTCAAGCCTAGGTTTGGCTGATTTCTCTAAGCGAATGACGGTGCAGGAGCTAACAGCCGATGGGTTGAAAGGCCTAGCGCCAACAGTAGTAACAATGGCGGAAGCCGAAGGTTTGGATGCACACAAACGCGCTGTGACTATCCGAGTTGAAAAGTTAAATAAAGCGAAATAAGGGTAGGGCATGGAAAAGTTAGCAAGAAAACAAGTTCAGGCTCTAACACCTTACTTGTCTGCAAGACGCATAGGCGGTACTGGTGATGTATGGCTAAACGCCAACGAATCTCCGTTTGATAACGAGTACAACCTGAACTTGTCTCGTCTTAACCGTTACAGCGAATGTCAGCCAAAAGAGCTGATTGATGCTTACGCTCAATACGCAGGCGTGAAATCAGAGCAAACTCTGACAACGCGTGGTGCTGACGAAGGCATTGAGTTATTGATTCGTGCTTTCTGTGAGCCGAACGAAGACGCTATTCTTTACTGCCCACCCACTTACGGTATGTACGCAATCAGTGCAGAGACGATTGGTGTTGAGCGTAAGGTTGTGCCTCTGACTTCTGAATGGCAATTGGATCTTCCAGCTATCGAAGCTCAGCTCGACAACGTAAAAGTGGTGTTTGTTTGTAGCCCAAATAACCCAACCGGTAATTTGGTTGATCGCAAAGACATCATCAAGTTGCTTGAAATGACACAAGACAAAGCGATTGTGGTGATGGATGAAGCGTATATCGATTTTTGTCCAGAAGCGTCAACCGTTGATTTGCTTGAGCAATATCCAAACCTAGCGATTCTGCGCACCTTGTCGAAGGCCTTTGCTTTGGCGGGCTTACGTTGTGGCTTTACGCTAGCGAACAAAGAGCTTATCGATGTACTGTTGAAAGTGATTGCTCCTTATCCAGTGCCAATCCCTGTTGCTGACATTGCCGTTCAAGCACTTTCAGAGCAAGGACTCGCGCGAGCTAAGTTCCAAGTTCTGGATTTAAGTGCTAACCGAGCGTATTTGCAGGCGGGTCTATTAGGTATGCCTCAAGTGACGGTTTTTGATGGCTGGGGTAACTACTTACTGGTGAAATTCCCGAACGGCGATGAGTTATTTAAAGCGGCTTGGGATACGGGCATTATTTTGCGTAATTCACCTATTGAAGACTGTGTTCGTATTAGTATTGGTAACCGCGAAGAGTGCGAAAAGACACTTGGATTCATTCGTAACTTTTATCAGTAACGAAAGGCTTACCAGTAATAACATTTGCCAGTTTGAGTTGATTAATCGCAGATTGGCAAGTGAAACCAATATTTTGGGTTAGCGTTTGATTTTAGCTAGGCCACCAGATTTAAAATTAAAAGGAAGTTCAAGTGAGTAAACAACAGAAAATACTTTTTATAGACCGTGACGGCACCTTAATTGTAGAGCCGCCAGTTGACTTTCAAGTAGATCGTTTAGACAAGCTAAAATTCGAACCGCGAGTAATTCCTAGCCTACTTGCACTGCAAGACGCTGGTTACCGTCTAGTGATGGTGACTAACCAAGATGGTCTAGGTACCGATAGCTACCCACAAGAAGATTTCGATGCACCACACAATATGATGATGGAGTTCTTCGAATCTCAAGGCGTTAAGTTTGACGACGTGCTTATTTGCCCTCACTTTGACGAAGACAACTGCTCTTGCCGTAAGCCTAAACTGGGTATGGTTAAAGAGTACCTACAAGGCGGTAAAGTCGATTTCCAACACTCTGTTGTGATTGGCGACCGAATGACGGATCTTCAACTGGCAGAGAACATGGCTATCCGCGGTATTCAATATGGCCCGGATGCGGAAACTGAAGGCACGCTTAACTGGCCACAAATCGTTAAAGATCTGACGGTTAATGCGCGTATTGCTGAAGTAGTTCGTACTACTAAAGAAACCGATATCAAGGTTGCAGTAAACCTTGATGAAACCGGTGGCAACAAGATCGATACCGGCATGGGTTTCTTCGACCACATGCTTGATCAAATCGCGACACACGGTGGTTTCCAAATGAACCTGACTGTGAAGGGCGACCTGCACATTGATGATCACCACACAGTCGAAGATACCGCTCTGGCTTTAGGCCAAGCATTGAAAGATGCACTAGGCGACAAACGTGGTATTGGCCGTTTTGGTTTCAGCCTACCAATGGATGAGTGTTTGGCTCAGTGTGCGTTAGACCTTTCTGGTCGTCCATACCTGAAGTTCGATGCTAAGTTCAGCCGTGAGCAAGTGGGTGATCTTTCAACCGAGATGGTGGTTCACTTCTTCCGTTCTCTAACTGATACATTGGCTTGTACGCTACACCTTTCTTCTGATGGCAATAATGATCACCACATCATTGAGAGCCTGTTCAAAGCGTTTGGCCGTACTCTTCGCCAAGCAATCAAAGTTGAAGGTAACGAGTTACCAAGCAGCAAAGGCGTTCTGTAAGGGTTCGGTATGAAAGAGCAAAAAGTCGTTATTATTGATACTGGTTGTGCCAACGTTTCATCGGTGAAGTTTGCGATTGAACGTCTGGGCTACGCAGTTGAAATTTCAAAAGAACCAGAAGTTGTTCTTGCTGCCGACAAGCTATTCCTACCCGGTGTAGGTACAGCAAGTGAGGCAATGAAGAACCTGCAAGAGCGTGACCTTGTTACCCTTGTCAAGCAAGTTGAGAAGCCTCTGCTGGGTATCTGTTTAGGTATGCAGCTGTTAGGCAAACTGTCTCAAGAGAAAGGTCAAAAGGCTGATGAGTTAGTTGAATGCCTAGGTTTGTGTGATGGCGAAGTTCGTTTACTTGAAACGGGCGACTTACCATTACCACACATGGGTTGGAACACAGTAACAGCAACGCCTAATCACCCGCTATTTAAAGACATTGAAGAAGGCGAATACTTCTACTTTGTTCATAGCTTCGCAATGCCAGTGGGTGACTACACAATCGCACAATGTGATTACGGTAATCCGTTCACTGCGGCGGTTCAAAGTGGCAATTATTATGGTGTTCAGTTCCACCCAGAGCGATCTTCGAAAGCTGGCTCTAAGCTGATTCAGAACTTCTTGGAATTGTAATAAGGATTAGGCAGCGGCTAACGTTGCCATATAAGGAATGTAAATGATTATTCCCGCGTTAGATTTAATTGAAGGCCAAGTAGTTCGCTTATTCCAAGGAGACTACGGGCAAGTAACAGAATACAAAGTAGACCCAGCAGAGCAGTTTAATCTGTACCACCAAGCTGGCGCTGGCTGGCTGCACCTTGTTGACTTAACGGGCGCAAAAGACACAACGGCTCGTCAGTTAGACTTGATTGCTAAGCTCCTTGCTAGCACGCCTGCGAACATCCAGATTGGTGGTGGCGTGCGTAACGAACAAGATGTCGTTGATCTGCTAGAAGCTGGCGCACAGCGCGTTGTGGTTGGTTCTACAGCCGTTAAGCAACCTGAGTTGGTGAAAGGTTGGATGGAGAAGTATGGCGCGGAAAAAATCGTGCTGGCTCTAGACATCAACATTGATGAAAGCGGCACACGTAAAGTGGCGATTTCAGGTTGGCAAGAAGATTCAGGTGTGACTATTGAAGCGCTGATTGAAGACTACCTCACGGTTGGCCTTAAACACGTGCTGTGTACCGATATTTCACGTGACGGCACGCTAGAAGGATCAAACGTAGAGCTCTATGTTGATCTTTGTAAGCAGTACCCACAAGTGCAATTCCAATCATCGGGCGGCATTGGCAGCCTAGCTGATATCGAAGCGCTTAAAGGCAGCGGTGTTGCGGGTGTGATTGTGGGTCGTGCGCTACTTGATGGCAAGTTTACCGCAGAGGAGGCATTTGCATGTTGGCAAAGCGAATAATCCCTTGTTTGGATGTCCGTGACGGACAAGTGGTTAAGGGCGTTCAGTTCCGTAACCACGAAATTATTGGTGACATCGTTCCGCTAGCACAACGCTATGCAGAAGAGGGCGCCGATGAATTGGTATTTTATGACATCACCGCATCAAGTGATGGCCGTGTGGTCGATAAAAGCTGGGTGAAACGCGTAGCTGAAGTGATCGATATCCCTTTCTGTGTCGCTGGTGGTATTAAATCAGCAGAAGATGCAGCGCGCATTCTTGAGTTTGGTGCGGATAAAGTGTCAATCAACTCACCGGCATTGGCTAATCCACAGCTGATTACTGACCTTGCTGATAAGTTTGGCGTTCAGTGTATCGTTGTCGGTATCGATTCATACTTCGACAAAGAAACCGGTAAATATCAGGTTTACCAATTTACAGGCGATGAAGCGCGTACTAAAGCAACCAAATGGGAAACCAAAGATTGGGTGCAGGAAGTACAGAAGCGTGGCGCAGGTGAGATTGTGTTAAACATGATGAACCAAGATGGCGTTCGTAACGGCTATGATATCGATCAGTTAAACATGGTGCGTGAAGTGTGTAATGTGCCATTGATTGCCTCTGGTGGAGCTGGTGCAATGGAGCACTTTGCTGAAGCTTATAAAAAGACCAACGTGGATGGAGCACTTGCGGCTTCGGTATTCCACAAACAAGTCATCAATATTGGTGAACTTAAACAGTATTTAAAACAACAAGATGTAGAGGTGCGACTATGAGTTTTGAACCCGTAAGCTTATCAAAAACAGAAGTAGGCGCATTGTCAGAGCGTATTAACTGGGAAAAAGTAGATGGCTTAGTGCCAGCGATTGTTCAAGATTACCAGTCAAGCCAAGTGCTAATGATGGGATACATGAACCCAGCCGCACTTGAGAAAACGGGTGAAACTGGCAATGTGACGTTTTTCTCTCGCACAAAAGAGCGTCTTTGGACGAAAGGTGAAACGTCGGGCAATGTATTGCAACTGCAAAACATCGCCTTGGACTGTGACAGCGACACCTTACTGGTTAAAGTTAATCCCATTGGTCCAACGTGCCACACAGGTACAACAACGTGTTGGGATGGAGACAAGCAAGAAGAGTCTCAGATGGTGTGGCTTCATCAGCTTGAGCAGCTATTGGCTGCCCGCAAGGACGCCGATCCTGAATCTTCTTATACTGCCAGTCTATATGCCCGTGGCACCAAGCGTATTTCGCAAAAAGTGGGCGAAGAAGGCGTTGAAGTCGCGCTTGCGGCGACGTCGGGCGATAAGGCGGAGTTAGTGTGTGAATCAGCAGATTTGATTTACCACCTAATGGTTCTTCTTCAAGACCAAGGCTTATCGATGGATGATGTGGTAAACAAGCTGAAAGAGCGTCATAAGTAAGCTCTCTTTAGATTAATAGAACCGCGTAAAAGACAGACAAAAGCCCCGCAAACAAACATGTTTACGGGGCTTTTTAGTTTTTTAATTTTCAAGATTTCTAAGCCCTACGTCACTTTTCTAACCTCTGACTTTGCGTCATTCCGAGGAGCCTAAGCGACATCAGGAATCTCTTCTCTCAATCTGACTTCTTAGTCGAACGAGTTACCCGCAGCACTTCTTGTATTTCTTACCACTGCCACAAATACACGGATCATTACGGCCGATTTTAAAGCTCTCAACGGTTTGATTTAAGCGTGGGTCAATTTCTGGTTGTGTAGTTTGTTCCTGCTCTGGGAAGGTACCATCAATGTAGTACCAAAGACCGTCTTCACGTATAAAGCGAGAGCGTTCTTGCATGCAGTATTGTGCGCCTTCTTCATTGAAGTAAGCTTTAAACTCAACAAAGCCTTCGTCTTGGTGCGAGCCTACCGCAGTATCGATGACTTCTAGTCCTGCCCAATCACTGTTGATAGATTCGGCAATGCCTTCTCTTTGTGCTTCTGCATTGCAGCTAGGGTGGTAAGTCGCAACAACATAGTCAACCAAACCCAGCACGTGTGCTGAATAACGAGAGCGCATTAATTGCTCTGGTGTTTCAACGGCACTGTGGTTAAGGTGCGCTGATTCACAGCACTGTTGGTAAGTATTGTTGCTACCGCATGGGCATAAAGACATAGTCAGGTCCTGTAAAAATGGCCTCTATTAAGAGGCCATAAATGAATGCGTGGGAGTTTACCAAGAAACGATCGCTCACCAAAGCTTAGTTTCTATTGAAACTATTAAAGCTATAGTACGAAGTATGTTATTTCAGGGCTGGAGCCAATAGCTCTTGGGCCCAAGTTGTCGCTTCGTCATAAGCTTGACCAAGTTGAGCTTCACTCAGTTTGAGAAGCTGGCGAATACGAGTCGCTTCATCCCAACGAGCTTGTTCATAAGCAACGACCATCGCCAATACAGCACCTAACACGCCTTTACGTTGGATAAGGGCCTGTTTAATCTCATCGTCGATTGGCACTGAGTCCAGTACTTGCTTCAACGGTTGGTCAAACAGTGAATCCAGTAGCGAGAACATACCGGTCAAAAAGGCTTGTCCTGGCTCAACCTTCACATTCATCTTCTCGACTAAGAGCTCACATTGACGCGCGCGTAATACCGCTAAACCGTAGAGTGAGTCCGGCTTGTCTTCTTTCGCTGATGCGATCGCCACAAGTGAAACGAACTTACGCAGCTTTTGTTCACCAAGGTAAATAAGCGCTTGGCGGAATGAACGAATCGTTGTTGGTGAACCGCCAGCGGAGTTTACGTAGGTAAGTAGCTTATACGACATGGTCACATCGAGCGTAATCAAACGCTCTACTTCACCAAAGTCGATAGGGTCGTGCGCAATCTCTTTTAACAGCTGAACAGTCGTCAGGAATGCCGGGTTGAGCGCACGCGTTTGGATCATCTCTGGCTTGCTAAAGAAATAACCTTGAAAGTAGGTGAAGCCTGCTTTTTTCGCTTCTTGGTATTCTTCGTACGTTTCTACTTTCTCAGCAAGGAACTTGATATCTAGCCCTTTGAGAGAGTTCATAAACATCGCTGCTTTGGCAATTGGCGTCAAACGGATATCGAACTTGATAATTGAAACGTAGGGTAAGAAGCGCTTCCAAGCTTTACTTGGCACAAAGTCGTCTAGCGCAATGGTATAACCCGCGTCAAAGATGGTTTTGATTGCTTCAAGTAATTCGTCTGTTGGTTCGCAGTCTTCAAGAACCTCAACAACGAGGCTTTCTTTGGGGAACAGAGTAGGGACTAAGTTGATTAGGCTTGCATATGGGAAGTTCACGAACCCAAGCTTATCACCCAACGTATTATAGTGGGTCGATAAGAAGTGATCGGAAAGCAAACGGCTAGTAGCGAGCTCCGGCTCTACTTCAGGGAAAGTGTTCTTAGGACCATCCCTGAATAGCAACTCGTAACCTATGGTTTTCTTGCCTGTGTCGAGTATTGGTTGACGCGCTACGTATGAATATTTCAACTTGGTACTGTGTTCGGTTTATTTCTGGTAGAGAGATAATAGCTAATTCACTAGAAATTACCATACACTTTCTAAGAAAGTCTGACCGACAATAATAATCAAAGTGAAAGTTTAAGCGTGATGTTAAAAGCTATTGCTAAACGCTCGATTCTGTAGTTCAAAACTTTGCGGCGTGAACACCAGCACTGAGCCTTGCGTATACCAATCGCCAAGTACGATACGGGTTTTAGTGCAATTGTTAGCATTAAATGTATGGATGTCTGGGCGGTGAGTATGGCCGTGGATCATCAGATCGACATTGTTTCGTTCCATCACATCTTCGACTTCTTGCTGTGTCACATCCATGATGTCGAGAGACTTGGTCTGCTTGTCATCTTTGATATCTGATTGAACCTTTGAAACAATTTTCTTCTTGATGAAAAATGGAATTCGGTTGAAGACCCATTGTAACCATGGCTGATGCACTTTTTCGCGAAAGGCGAGGTACTTTACATCTTCAGTACATAGAGTGTCTCCATGCAATACTACCGCTTTTTGCCCGTAGATATCGATCGTAGAAACTTCGTCGAGAAGTTGTACGCCCGTTTGCTTAGCAAATTTTTTGCCGACTAAGAAGTCGCGGTTCCCTTGAGTAAAGTAACAAGGCACGCCTGTTTTCACTAAGTCGATAAACGCTTGGCGGATAGAAGTCGCGAATTCACTCTTATCATCGTCACCAATCCAGAATTCGAAAAGGTCACCTAATACGTAAAGTGCATCCGCTTCTACGGCTTCTTTCTTCATAAAGGTTAAGAAGCAGTCTGTGATGTCTTGTCGTGACGGAGAAAGGTGCAGATCTGATATAAAATATGTTTTCATAGGTCTAAAAAAAGGGAGCGATTCGCTCCCTATATCCTGATTTTATCGGCTCATCAATACTAACCGAAAGCGATGAATTAAGCTTCGATTGTAGTACCAGTGATGATCACTTCTTCTAGAGGTACATCTTGGTGCATACCCATAGAACCAGTGCTAACACCTTTAATCTTGTTTACGATGTCCATGCCTTCAACAACTTCTGCGAATACACAGTAGCCCCAACCGTCTAGGCTTTCGCTACGGAAGTTTAGGAAAGAGTTGTCGTTAACGTTGATGAAGAACTGAGAGCTGGCTGAATGCGGTTCCATAGTACGAGCCATTGCTAGCGTACCAACTTTGTTCGCTAGACCGTTGTTTGCTTCGTTCTTGATCGTTGCACGAGTTGCCTTTTCTTTAAGGCCAGAAGTCATGCCGCCGCCTTGAATCATGAAACCATCGATAACACGGTGGAATAGTGTGTTGTCGTAGAAACCGTCACGGCAATACTGTAGAAAGTTTGCGCTTGTTTCTGGTGCTTTTTCTTCGTTAAGTTGAACTTTGATATCACCAAAATTTGTGTGAAGGATGATCATGATTGTTACCTTACTGTCTTTTTAATATGAAGTTCGAATTCTAGCGCATGTTGGCGGACTTTCAAATCATCAAATCATTCACTTAACTCAGATGTTTAAAGTAATTCCTGCTTTTGGGGATTACCTATTAAGGTATGACTTGTTATACTGCGAGCTTATTTTGATTAATCCATAAAATAGATAGAGATCATGCTGAAGATATATAACACGCTCACAAGACAGAAAGAGGAATTCAAACCAATTACAGCTGGCAAAGTCGGCATGTATGTCTGTGGGGTAACCATATACGATCTCTGTCATATTGGTCATGGTCGTACGTTCGTTTCTTTCGACGTAGTAACTCGTTACCTTCGTTACCTTGGTTACGATTTGAACTTCGTTCGTAACATCACAGATATCGATGACAAAATCATCAAGCGCGCTAACGAAAACGGTGAGTCTTGTGACTCTCTGACTGAGCGTTTAATCGGTGAGATGCACGCTGACTTTGATGCATTGAACATGAAGCGTCCAGATGTTGAGCCTCGTGCGACAGAATACATCACTGAAATCATCGAGCTTGTTGAAAAGCTGATTGAACGTGGTTTCGCATACGTTGCAAGCAACGGCGACGTGATGTTTGAAGTAAAGAAATTCGACGAATACGGTAAGCTTTCTAAGCAAGACCTTGATCAGCTTCAAGCGGGTGCTCGCGTTGATGTTGAATCTGCAAAACGTAGTCCATTAGACTTCGTTCTTTGGAAGATGTCTAAACCAGGTGAACCTACATGGGAATCGCCATGGGGCCCGGGTCGTCCAGGTTGGCACATCGAATGTTCAGCAATGAACTCGTCTATTCTTGGTAACCACTTCGATATCCACGGTGGTGGTTCAGATCTGCAGTTCCCTCACCACGAAAACGAAATCGCACAGTCTTGCTGCGCGCACGGCACTCAGTATGTAAATACTTGGATGCACAGTGGTATGGTGATGGTAGACAAAGAAAAGATGTCTAAGTCACTAGGTAACTTCTTCACTATCCGTGACGTTCTAGCACATTACGATGCTGAAACGGTACGTTACTTCCTAATGTCTGGTCACTACCGTAGCCAGCTAAACTACAGCGAAGATAACCTAAACCAAGCTCGCGCATCACTAGAGCGTCTATACACGTCACTTCGTGGTCTAGACCTTACAGCAGCTCCTGCTGGTGGCGAAGAGTACGTGACTCGATTCTCTACAGCGATGAACGATGATTTCAACACACCTGAAGCTTATTCAGTACTGTTTGAAATGGCTCGTGAAATCAACCGTATCAAGCCTGAAAGCATTGAAAGAGCAAGCGGACTTGGTGCACTGATGCGTGAACTAGCAGACATCATCGGTATTCTTCACCAAGAGCCAGAAGCCTTCCTACAAGGCGATGCGGCAGGTAACGGCGACGAAGTGGCTGAAATCGAAGCGTTGATCAAACTGCGTAACGATTCTCGTGCTTCAAAGGATTGGGCAAACGCCGATCTTGCACGTGATAAGCTAAACGAGTTGGGTATTGTTCTGGAAGATGGCCCAGAAGGTACGACTTGGCGTCGTAAGTAAATCTTATAAAAAGGGCTGATTTTCAGCCCTTTTTTCTAGCACGAATTCTCTATTTTCACCTTTTCTATCTTCAACTTTTAATTAACAGGAATATTTCTGTGGCTCAGATGTATTTTTATTACTCGGCAATGAATGCGGGTAAATCAACAACGCTTCTTCAATCTTCATTCAACTACCAAGAACGTGGCATGACGCCAGTGATCTTTACGGCAGCGTTGGACGATCGCTATGGTATCGGTAAAGTGAGCTCACGAATTGGTCTG
Source organism: Vibrio sp. 10N.247.311.13 (assembly GCF_041467595.1). NCBI lineage: Bacteria > Pseudomonadati > Pseudomonadota > Gammaproteobacteria > Vibrionales > Vibrionaceae > Vibrio > Vibrio sp. 10N.247.311.13. The sequence goes on from NZ_JBFSUX010000034.1 coordinate 41,761, forward strand.
CAATCTGAAGCTCAGCTGTTTAAAAATGACACCAACATGTTTGATGCGATCAAAAAGCTCAATGAGGAAGAAAAGCGTCATTGTGTGTTGATCGATGAGTGCCAATTTTTATCGAAGGAGCAGGTGTACCAATTAACAGAGGTGGTTGATAAGCTGCATATCCCAGTACTTTGTTACGGCCTACGTACCGATTTCTTGGGTGAACTGTTTGAAGGTAGCCGTTACTTACTGTCTTGGGCAGATAAACTTGTTGAGCTTAAAACAATTTGTCACTGTGGCCGTAAAGCGAACATGGTCATTCGTACCGACGAGCATGGTGTGGCGATTGCTGAAGGTGACCAAGTAGCTATTGGTGGTAACGATAAATACGTTTCTGTTTGCCGTCTGCACTACAAAGAAGCGTTAGGTAAATAAGCTGACCTACAGATGCTGACATTGCTAACGCGAAAGAACGAAAAACGGTGACCAAGTGTCACCGTTTTTGATTATTGGGCCTGTGTTTTGCTTTCTTCCAAGCCGAGCTTTTACTTTGTTCAAAATCTAACTTTTGCTTATTCGAAACCGAGCTTCTTCAATGCTTGATAGGCGTGGTCAACGTCGTCGGGGATCGGCATCTCAATCTGAAAGCCTTTCGCTGGGTAGATTTTGATTCGCTCATAATCAGCAATTAATGCGCCTAACACCATGTCTAACGGTAGCTCTTCGTTAAAGTAATCATCCCAAGTTTGCCATCGTGACGTCACGGTAATCTCGGAAGTTTCGTCAGGCCACTGTTTACTGAAGGTGGCGTAGGTACGTTTCTCCATGAAGGGCTTCTGAACTAAGGTTAACCTCTTCGGCGATAACCCTTTTTCTGTCAGCAACTCATGAGTGAATCGTACATTTTCCCCAGTATTTGTCGCGTGTTTCTCTATGATAATGTCAGAGTCAGGCACACCACAATCTCGTGCGATAGAAGCGAATGCTTCTGCTTCTGAGCGCTCAAAGCTTCCTTCGGTAAAGCGTCCAACACCGCCAGAAAAAACGATGTAAGGCGCGACCTTTTGGTGATAAAGCTCGGCTGCATATTCAGCGACGCGAGTATCGTTGCTACACAATACAAAGATACAGTCGGAAGGCGTAACCTTGTGACCCATAGACATAAAGTTCCAAAGGGTGTCGACTGAGCGATGCAGTTTTATGTTGGGATCTTTGTTAGCTATAGATTGTTCAGTCATGAAGTGCGTCCAGTGTGGATTCGAATTTAAATGAATAACCTAAGTCGAGAATCTTCTTCGAAGAGATTAACTTGTCTGGGGTATCAACAACAGCGGGCAGAGGCTCACTGCTGTTGGCGCTTTTCAGTGCCGCGGCATAAAACTCCGCCTTACTGACTGTATTTGGTGTGGTCACGTTAACTATTTCATTGTGCAGTTGACTGATAGCGAAATCGACAGCACCAATTGCATCATCAAGGTGCAGCATGTTGGCTGGAGCTTGAGTGCTGACTTGTTTTAACTTGCTTGCGAAGCGTGATGGGTGACGGCTTGGGCCGATTAAGCCACTAAAGCGAAGAATGGTGTAGTCGATACCGGAATCAATCACTGACTGTTCAGCTTGCAGCATGATTCGTGCGTTATCGGAAAATAAAGACGCGTGCTCGTTATCTGAGGTCGAAAGGGGGAGTGATGCATCCAGCTCGTTCAGCACACCCGGCTTAGTTGGGTATACCGTAGTTGAACTAACCATAATGAGCTTTTTAATGTTGGCCTTTTGGCATGCATTGGTGAGTTGCTGCCAGTAGTCGGCATACTCTTGTCCTGCTCCTTTTCTAAAGCCAGGAGGGAAGCTGCCAATCACAATTTCAGTGTTGTTTTCGAGTAACAATGAATAGAGTCGCCCGATAGTCTGTTGTGGATCGGATGAATCAAAGCTAAACACTTCACATGGAATTTGTTCGCTACCAATGGCATCTGCTCCCGCTTGGGTCGTTTTCGTGACCACTACTCGGTTACCATGTTTTTCTAAATGTTCAGATAAAGGTGCACCTACCCATCCTGCACCGACAATAAATATAGAAGCCATGTGTTCCTCACAACTGCAAATGACGAATTTACAATAAGCCTAACAAAGCTTTGCCCAAAAATGAAAAAACTCCACGGCCGAAGCAAGTGGAGTTTTTACTAGAACAATGGAGCTTTAGTTTAGTACGCGAAGAAGCTTGTCTGCGCGCTCTGCCATCTCGATACCTTCATCTGTTAGGTAACCGCCGTCTGGCTGAGTACAAAGGTTTTTTTCGAATAGGCGCTTAACAGCGTCTTGAGTTTCTTGAGCAGCCTCTTGATGGACTTTAATTCCAGTAGCTGCACTACTTACATCAAATTGAAGAAGGAGGTTTAAATCAGCAATATGTTCAGCGTTGTACTTCATAATTAACCTATATATTCATAACGTTCTCTACCTTCACCTTAGTGCGCATTCTCGGCTCAGGCAATAGCAAATAAAGAGAATTGATAAGTGATACCAAATTGATTGATTAATCATCGAGTGATGAGTTTATTTTGGTTATATTGGGTGATTTGCACCCACTTAAATCATCAGTGATGTTTATTGCTAAGTGGTTGTAATATATTGTGACTAGAAATAATTTGCATTGAGCGAATATTGTATAAAAAGGATATGCATAAGTGAGAGCGAACAAAGTAGCATTAACGATCAGTATGCTATTTGCTATCTCAGGTTGTCAAAGCACACCCTCAGAGCAGACAGACGCGAACCAAACCACAAACAACAATAATGAATCGACAATAGAGGTCCGTTCATTTCAGTCTGTCCAAAGCGTTTACTCCGAATGGGAAGTTAAGCTTGAAGATCATGATCAATTGTCTCTCTATGCACCAGAGAATTACAATGAACTATTAGACGCATGGGATGATGCTGAAAGCATTTATGCGGACTTACTTAAAGACGAAACTCGGATAACCAAGAGTTACTCCATTTTTTCGAGCCTAACTTACGCTGAAGCCTTCGATGAAAAAATCGCTTTGATCAAATCAAACTATGACTCGATCTTAGTGTTAAAGAAGAAGGCTGATCGAGTACTTGCGGATTCGATTGTCCAAATGGATTACCTGAAGTTTCTTGGCGCAGATACCATGTTTACCTCGAGCTACAAACGTTTGTATTCAGAATACAGCGAGTTGTTCGAGTATGTGCTGGTCGATGAGCTTGAAGACGCTCAAGAAGCGCAGGTGGAATTTCTTAACAATGCTCGCTTATTAGAAGTTAAAGTGGCGCATAAGAAATACATCGAACCTTTGAAGAACGAATTAGAGTTCTTGGAAGATGAAGATTTTGATGACGTTGCTCCGCTTACCTTTGCTAAGGCAGCATCTCAAATTGCGTTGGCCGAAAGCCAAGTGAAAGCTAGCCCTCGTGAAAAGTCGATCATTGAAGACGCGGTTCACGCTGCAGAGTTTGAATTGAACCACGTGCGCAGTGTCGCTCATGAAGTCAAAGTGCTGGCGAGCGTAAAAGGCGACCAGTTCGAACAGTCGGTTTTGAATGCCGAGAACCAGCTACTGAGCATTTCACAAATCGTTAATGATGAAGATTACCGTGATGTTGGTTTACGTCAGCAATCACAGAAGATAGTAGCGAGTGTTAAGGCGTTAAAAAGCTCTGATATGACAGGGCTTTTAAAGTCAGAGATTGAAACTTTGACTGAGCAATTGGCTAAGCTGGAGTCTGAAAACCAGAAGCAAGCGCAGCAACTGTCTGAAGCAACCAAGCACAGTGAGTTGCTCGGTGAGCAGATTACCAAGAGTGATGCTCACATTAAAAGCTTAGAAGAGTTAGTGGATAGTTTGAAAAGCTTAGGTGGCAAAGTTGCCAACGAAAGTGACTCTGGTGTGATGTCCCCGGCTGTTGAATCTACTCTAGAGGATTCAACCCTAGAACAATCATCAGAAGAAGTGATTGAACCTTCGGTTTAGCATCACTAATTTCTTTATTTGTGATTGAGTTAAAAGCGCCTTAGGGCGCTTTTTTACGTTCTGTTGATCTATGTCAAAATCTAGAAATAAAAGCGCTCTGTGAGCCATTTTAGTGTACGTTATTCTTTTGGTTTTAACGTAACTTGTTGATATTTATAGGTGTGTTATTTTCTATGCTGATAACTAATCATTCAGCAGAGTTTTCTTTTTACTACTAAAGTCGTATGAATTTGGAATAACTCGGACTATTTGCTTTCAACAAGGCTGTTAGAGCTATTTTGTGCCTAAAATAGCTCTTGAATTCAGAAATGAAAGAGAGGATTATCGCGCTCCCGACGACATGTTTCAAAATGTAAATCATCATGAATCTAAACCAATTTGACTCATTATTACCGCCACAAATGGCTGAGCGCGCTGCAGATATTGGCGTAGGTAAAGCAACCAAAGATCCAATCAAATCTTTTCTCCTAGCGATTTCCGCTGGCATACACATCGGTATTGCGTTTGTGTTCTACACCATCGTAACGACTGGTGCTGGTGATTTGCCTTGGGGTATTACTCGCCTATTAGGTGGCCTTGCATTTAGCTTGGGTTTAATTCTCGTTGTTGTTACCGGTGGTGAGCTATTTACCAGTTCGGTGCTGACTCTGGTTGCTCGTGCAAGTGGCAAGATTAGTTGGCGCACGCTCGTTAAGAACTGGGCTACAGTTTATGTAGGTAACTTGATTGGCGCATTGCTGCTGGTGGCTTGTATGTTACTGACCAAACAGTACATGTTCGACCACGGTCAAGTGGGTTTGAATGCAATGGCGATCTCCCAACATAAGATGCACCACGATTTTATCCAAGCTATCGCGCTCGGCATCATGTGTAATGTATTGGTTTGTATCGCGGTATGGATGACGTTTAGTGGACGCACACTGACTGACAAAATTGCGGTAATGATTTTGCCTGTTGCGATGTTCGTATCGGCTGGTTTCGAGCACTGTATTGCGAATATGTTCCAAGTGCCTTTAGCTATCGGCATCAAAACATTTGCTCCGGCTGAATTTTGGACAATGACAGGCGCTAACCCAGCGGACTATGTTGATCTGAACATGGCGGACTTTTTGATGAACAACTTGCTGCCCGTTACCATCGGTAACATCATTGGCGGCGGTATCTTTGTTGGCATGTGGTACTGGTTGATCTACCTACGTGACTAATAAAGGTGGCGCTATCGACAAAGATGGCGTGACTAACTCAGTTGACGAGATGAGTTAAGGCGCAGTGAAAACACTGAACTGACTTATGACATTTACAAGACGGTCTGCATTGCAGGCCGTTTTTTATTGTGCGCCGAGCATGGCGTTGATCTAGGAGGTGAAAGTCCTCTACGGGCTC
>NZ_JBFSUX010000035.1:0-46607 GCF_041467595.1 Vibrio sp. 10N.247.311.13
TTACCGACAACGGTAATGGCACATACACCTTCGCACCGAATGAAAACTTCAATGGCGACGTAAACTTCGGTTTTGATGTATCAGACGGCACCGATACGGTCTCTGCCAACATCGACGTAAGCGTAACTGCCGTTGATGATGCGCCTGTATCGGGTGACCTAGCGTACTCAATCGATGAAGACGGTTCTATCCGTTTAAGCCAAGAGCAATTGCTATCACAAGCATCTGACGTAGAGGGCGATGACCTTACTGCTAGCGGCCTAACGGTTGGTGGAGATGCGACGGTTGTAGCTAATGATGACGGCAGCTTCACGATTACACCGGATGAGAACTTTAATGGTGACATCGATATCAGCTTTGATATCTCTGATGGCACTAACACGGTTCAAGCTTCTGCTGATCTAACTGTTAACCCAATTAATGATTTACCGGTTCCACAAGACCAACAATTCAGCGTAGAAGAAGACGGTACGCTCATCTTTACTGATGCAGACCTACTAACAGGTGCTACGGACATTGAAGGCGATAACCTATCGGTTGAAGGGGTAACTTATGATGGCGGTGACGGCATTCTCACCGACAATGGCAATGGTACATACACCTTTGCACCAAATGAGAACTTCAATGGCGATGTAAACTTTAGCTTCGATGTGTCTGATGGTACCGATATTGTTTCTGCAAACATCGATGTGAGTGTTACTGCGGTGGATGATGCACCGGTATCTGGCGATTTAGCTTACTCAGTTGATGAAGACGGTTCGATTCGTTTAAGCCAAGAACAGTTGCTATCCCAAGCTTCTGACGTAGAGGGTGACGACTTAACTGCTAGCAGCCTAACGGTTGATGGTGATGCGACGGTTACGCAAAACGATGATGGTAGTTTCACCATAACACCGGATGAAAACTTTAACGGTGACATCGACATCAGCTTTGATATCTCTGATGGCACTAACACGGTTCAAGCCTCTGCTGACTTAACTGTTAATCCAATCAATGACTTACCAGTTCCTCAAGACCAAGAGTTCAGTATTGAAGAAGACGGTACGCTTGTCTTTACCGATGCAGACCTACTAAACGGTGCTACTGATGTTGAGGGAGATAACTTAACAGTTGAAGGGATCTCTTATGAAGGCACTGATGGCGTATTGACCGATAATGGTGATGGCTCTTATAGCTTTGCGCCAAATGAGAACTTCAATGGCGATGTGAACTTCAGCTTCGATGTGTCTGATGGTTCTGACACAGTGTCGGCAAACATTGATGTTAGCGTGACTCCGGAAAATGATCCTCCAGTTGCGGGTTCGACGTCTTACACCGTAAATGAAGATAACTCGATTACTATTTCTGATGCACAACTATTGGCAACATCTTCAGATATTGAAGGTGATGTATCGATAGACAGCGTAACTTACTCTGGTAGTGACGGTGTCCTTGAAATCAATGGTAACGGCACTTATACCTTCTCACCAAATGAGAACTTCAGCGGTGAAATTGCACTGGATGTGGTTGTTGCTGATGAAGATGGTGCGACGGACGCGACGACTGCGGGTATCAATGTTCTTGAAGTGAACGATCCGCCGGTTGCAGGCCCAACGTCTTACACCATTGATGAAGACTCAGTACTGACCTTCAGTGAGTCTCAAGTGTTGCTTAATGCCTCAGATGTAGAAGGGGATGTTGAGCTTGTTGGTATTAGCTACGATGGCCCTGAAGGTATCTTCTCAGTAAATGGTGATGGCACTTGTAGCTTCGCTCCGAATGAGAACTTTAATGGCCAAGTTCAGCTTGATGTCACCATTCGTGATGAAGATGGTGCAGAAGTGGAAACCGTCATCAATGTTGACGTATTACCAATCAATGATGCGCCAGTGTCTGGTGATTTGGCTTACAACGTTAACGAAGATGGTTCAATCACACTGAGCCAAGATCAGCTGTTGTCTCAAGCGTCCGATGTAGAAGGCGAAGATCTAACCGCAAGTGACTTAACAGTTGGTGGTGATGCGACGGTTGTAGCTAATGATGACGGCAGTTTCACCATCACACCAGATGCGAACTTCAATGGTGACATTGATATTCAATTCAACATCACTGACGGTACTGACACGGTTCAAGCAACCGCCGATCTTACTGTTAACCCAGTTAATGACTTGCCGGTTCCTCAAGACCAACAATTCAGTATCGCAGAAGACGGTACGCTTCAATTTACAGACGCCGACTTACTTACCGGTGCCACCGATATTGATGGCGACGACTTAACCGTTGAAGGTATTAGCTATACAGGTGGTGATGGCGTACTGACCGACCACGGTGATGGTACTTATACCTTTGCGCCAAATGAAAACTTCAATGGCGATGTGAACTTCAGTTTCGATGTGTCTGATGGCACAGAAACAGTCAGCGCTAACATTGATGTGAGTGTGACTCCTGAGAACGATCCGCCAGTTGCGGGTTCAACCTCATACATGGTCAATGAAGACAATGCCATCACAATTTCTGATGAACAGTTGCTAGCTAACTCTTCGGATATTGAAGGTGCGGTGTCGGTTGATACTGTGACTTACAGTGGCACTGATGGTGTGTTCCAAGATAACGGCGATGGCAGCTATACCTTCCTTCCTAATGAAAACTTCAGCGGTGATATCAGCCTTGATGTGATTGTTGCAGATGAAGAAGGTGCAATTGATGAAACCACAGCAGGTATTACCGTTCTTGAAGTGAACGATCCACCAGTTGCGGGTCCAACGTCATACACCATTGACGAAGATTCGGTTCTGACGTTCAGTGAATCTCAGATTCTTGTGAATGCTTCGGATATCGAAGGCGATGTAGAACTTGTTGGCATTAACTACGATGGCTCTGACGGTATCTTCACTGTAAATGGTGATGGTACATGCAGCTTTGCACCCAACGAAAACTTCAATGGTCAGGTTCAACTGGGTGTGACCATTCAAGATGAAGATGGCGCAACGGTTGAAACACACATTAACGTTGATGTATTGCCAATCAATGATGCGCCAGTATCGGGCGATTTGGCTTACACCATCAATGAAGATAGCTCCATCACGCTAAGCCAAGAGCAATTGCTAGCAAGAGCAGGTGATATCGATAGCGATAACTTAGAAGCTATCAATCTATCTACTGATGAAAATGCGACCATCCAACACAATGATGATGGCAGCTACACCATCACACCGAACGCAGATTACAACGGTGACCTAGATCTGAACTTCGATATCATCGATAACGATGGTGGTTCAGTTCAAGTTGGCCTAGACATTACCGTGAATCCGGTTAATGACTTGCCACAAGCGCAAGATCAACAGTTCACGATTGAAGAAGACGGTACGTTACTCTTCACCGATGCTGACCTGCTTGCAGGTGCGTCGGATATTGATGGTGATGAACTGTCGATTGAAAACGTACTTTACACAGGTGCAGATGGTGTTCTTAGCGATAATGGCGACGGCACATATAGCTTTGCTCCAAACGAGAACTTCAATGGTGATGTTCAATTCTCATTCGATGTCTCTGACGGTACTGATTCAACATCAGCTGTTATTGATGTCAGCGTAACGCCTGAGAATGATCCACCAGTAGCGGGCTCAACATCGTACACAGTTCAAGAAGATGGCCAAATCACGATCAGTGATGAGCAATTATTGGCAAACTCTTCCGATGTAGAAGGTGATGTTTCACTGTCTGGAGTATCGTACTCCGGTGATGACGGCTCTTTTGTTGATAATGGCAATGGTACTTACACCTTTACGCCAAATGAAAACTTCGATGGTGATATTTCACTAGACGTTGTTGTCGTTGACGAAGACGGTGCAACCGCAACCACAACCGCTGGCATCGATGTTATCGCTGTGAATGACGGACCTGAAACTTCGGGCATTCAGGCTGAAGTCGATGAAGATAATTCAATCACCATTACTCAAGAGCAGTTACTCGCTAATGCGACCGATGTTGAAGGTGATGAGTTAACGGCATCTAACCTACAAACCAACGATCCAGATGCGACAATTGTTACTAATGACGATGGTTCATTCACTATTACGCACACAGAAAACTTCAATGGCGAGTTGGACTTCACATACAGCATCAGTGATGGTGAGAATGAAGTTCTGACGACACTCGACTTGACGGTTAACCCTGTCAACGATGCGCCAGAAGCGGGCGATGAAATCTTCATCCAAGCGCAAGAAGACCAAACAGTTGGTGTGACACTTCGTGAAGAACCAGCACTACGTTTAGACCAAGCGCCAGAAAACGGCATCATTGAAGCAAATGTGAATGACGAATGGGTGGTACTGGAAGTAGGACAAGAAGTTCCTGCAGATACCGAAGTGCGCTTTGTTCCAAGTGAAGATGCTCTTGCTGAAGGTACACACACCACACAAATCGGTACGTTTGACGATAACGCGAGTGTGGATGATTGGGGTACAGAAGTTGACCCTTATACGCGTGAGTTCTCAGATGGTGACTTAACGGTAACTGTTCAAAGTAACGATGACCCTCTTGGTGCCTGGAATGGCAACACCCACATTGGTCATGGTATCGGTGATACTGACCGCCAAGGCTTAAGTGGTGATGAGAAACTGACGGTTTCAGTTGAAGGTCAAGACATCAATGAAATCAGTTTCCACCTAGATGGTTTGGGTGGCTGGTTCATGGAAGAGTCTCGTCACTTTACCGAAGTAGAAATCAAAGCGTTCAATGAGGATGGCGACCTAATTGACTCGATGACTTACCACAAAGAAGACCGTGGTACTTTCGAGACAGATTACACGCTAACGGTTGATCAACCAGTGTCCTACTTTGAGCTTGGTACCGTGCAAGGTAATGGTACTTACGTCGTTCAAAACATGACAGTGTCACAAACTTGTCATGATGAAGCGGTGTTTACATCGATTGGTGTAGATGGTTCAGAGATTACTGAAACGGTTGAGTTGAATATCCATGCGGGTGACAACGAAATCGAGTTAACGGCTGATCTTCCGAATATTACTGTCGATACCGATGGTTCTGCCCAGTTTGCTTCGGTTGTGATTACCGAAGAGCAACTACTGGCGCAAGCATCTGATATTGATGGCGACGACCTTGATATTGAAAATCTAGAGCTAGTGGGTGAAAACTCAGAGCATGCAACACTCACCGATAATGGTGATGGCACTTGGACGGTAACACCGGATGAAAACTTCCATGGTGAAATCGAACTTGGTTACCAAGTTACCGATGGTGAGCTGACAGACAGCAATATCATCAATATCAATTTCGAATCAGTAAATGATGCGCCAATCGTTTCTGGCCCGATTGTTCTATCGACAGATGAAGATGAAGGTATCACGTTCAGTGCAGATGACTTGCTAGCGAACACCACAGATGTGGAAGGCGATACGCTGTCTATTTCTGACATCACTTACGGTGGTGATAACGGTGAGCTAGTTGATAACGGCGATGGTACGTTTACCTTCATGCCGAATGAAAACTTCAATGGTGAAATCGACATCGACTACAAGGTGTTTGATGGAACTGATGAAGTTGCAACGCATCTAGACCTAACGGTCGTACCAGTCAATGATGTGCCGGTTCCGGGTGAACCATTGCACACCCAAATGCTTGAAAACGGCTCCATGATCATCGAAGCGAAAGACCTATTGTCTGGTGCTACCGATGTTGATGGCGACATTCTTCATGTCGAAAACCTATTACTTGCAGACCAAACGCAAGGTACGTTAACGGATAACGGTGATAATACCTTTACCTTCGAACCTGCAGAAGACTTCTACGGTGAAGTGAATCTGACTTTCGATATCAGTGATGGCCAAGCAAGCGCACCAAGTACAGCAAGAGTTGACGTTGAAATTGTCAATGAAGGCCCAGAGGTTGGTGGTCCAATTGAAGCCGCTGTTGATGAAGATGGTTCAATCACTATCACTCAAGAGGATCTGTTAGCGAATGCAACCGATGTAGATGGCGATAACCTTGAAGCGGTTAACTTTGCGACCAACGATCCAAATGCGGTTGTTGTAGAAAACCCAGACGGTAGCTTCACTATTACACCAAGTGCAGATTTCTTTGGTGAGATTGAGTTTACTTATGATGTCACTGACGCGATCGAAACTGTTGCGGCTGACCTCAACCTAACCGTAAACCCTATCAACGATGCTCCAGACGTGCCTGACATGTCTTTCACTACGGAAGACGGTCAAGCGATTACCATTACCGAAGCTGAACTATTAGCACAAGCGACAGACATTGAAGGCGACGAACTGTCAGTTGTGAATGTGACGAGTGCAAGCGACACGGTAGAAGTCACAGACAATGGCGATGGAACATACACATTAACACCAGAGCAGGGCTTCTTCGGTAACGTTGACTTAGCGTTTGATGTGAGCGATGGCACTGATGTGGTTGCCGCAAACATCGACCTAAAAGTTGAGTTCGTCAACGATGCGCCAGAAGCGACGCCAATGGTGGCAGATGTCGACGAAGATGGTTCAATCCTCGTTACACAAGAAATGTTGTTGGAGAACGCGAGCGACCAAGATGGCGATGAGCTATTTGCTTCTTCGCTTGAAACCAATGATCCGAACGCCAGCATTGTAGACAATGGTGATGGCACGTACACAGTGACACCTTCTGAAAACTTCAACGGTGATATTGCATTCACTTATGAGGTGAGCGATGGTGAGCTGAGCACGTCTAATGATATGACATTGACCGTTAATCCGGTGAATGACATTCCAATTGTTGCTCCAGGCATGTACCACATTGAAGAAGATGGCAGCATCCTGTTCACTCAAGAAGATCTGTTGAGTGGTGCGATTGATATTGATGGCGATGACCTAAGCGTTACTAGCATCAATTACTCTGGCGATGAAGGCACAGTCACCGACAATGGTGACGGCACGTTCAGCTTCGTTCCTGAAGAGCACTTCAGTGGTGATCTGCAGTTCAGCTTTACGGTAACAGACGGTACGGATGAGGTTGAACAAGACCTTAACGTTCATATTGAAGCAGTCGCGGATGCGCCGGATCTTGTGATAACCGATGGCGACGGCGTTAACGTTGATGACCAAGCTATTTTGGTTGAGCCAGGCGGCATTGTTGAACTGAACATTGCGGCGGCACTTGTCGACCAAGACTTGTCTGAAACACTCACTGTTACAGTAGATGGTGTGCCAGAAGGTTCGGTTATTCAATACGATAACGAAGGCGTTCTGAATGACCAAGAGAACGGTATCACCAGTTACAACGACACTGAAATCACAGTAACGTTTGAAGGTGAGACGGCTGGCTACCAAAACGCTGCGGGTTACTACAAAGTAGACGAAGACGGCAACATCACAGGTGTTGAAGTTGTTTACGAAAACGCATCACAAGTTGGTGGTGGCGGCGACCTTGTTCCAGGGCAAGATCAATTCAGCTTCCAAGTCGAGGAAGGCGAAAGCTTTAACCTGTTCTTAATTCCAAACGGACATCAGCACAACGACTTTGATGCGATGCAAGACGGTCAGTACGAGTTCCGTGCTGAGGATGGTTCGCCTGCGAACATGGATACGGTTGATCCTCAACTTGTCTTTGTGGCTGCTGATGGAACCGAGACAGTGATTCAAGGCCAGAATGGTGACGCGATCTTCCATGGTGGTTCAAGCTCTCAGCTAAACCAAGATGGTATCGAACATACTCGCACGACGGTTAATGAAGACGGCGAGCTGGTTTACGGCTTTGAAGATTTGTATGGCGGCGGTGATGCTGACTACACAGATTTCAACTTCACAATCGATGTGGGTGAAGTGAACAGCCAAATCTACAGCGGTGAAGTAACGGTTGGCCCTGATGGTACGGTGAACTTACCGACAACGGCTATCGAAAATTCACTACAAATCCAGTTACCAGAAGACTTCAACGAACAGTTTGAAGTTCATGTAACGGCAACCGCAACAGAGCTATCGAATGATGATTCTGAAACGGTCTCTCAAACCATCTACATTAACGCGACAGGCGCGCACATTGAGCACGCACCTGAAGCGCTGCCTGTTGCAGCAACAGTAGAAGAAGATGGTTCTATCACCATTACGCAAGAAGACTTGTTAGCTAATGCTCGAGATCTCGATGGCGACCAGCTGACGGCTCTGAATTTAGCGACCGATGATGAGAGCGTTACGATTACCGATAACGGTGATGGTACGTACACATTAACGCCAGATGCTGATTTCAATGGCGATGTTAGCTTTACGTTTGATGTGTCTGATGGTGATGATGTTGTCTCTACCAACCTAGAGCTAACAGTTTCACCAGTGAACGATGGTCCAGAAGCACAAGACCAGGCATTCACAGTCGGCGAAGATGGCGTGTTAACCTTCAATGACCAAGACCTATTAACAGGTGCGACGGACATTGAAGGGGACGACCTAAGTGTTGAAGGTGTAACTTACACTGGCGCAGATGGTGTCCTAACCGACAATGGCGATGGCACATACAGCTTCGCGCCAAACGAAAACTTCAATGGCGATGTCAACTTCTCGTTCAATGTATCAGATGGAACCGATACGGTAACCGCTAACATTGATGTGAGCGTGACGCCAGAGAATGATCCTCCGGTTGCGGGTAGTACGTCTTACACGGTTCATGAAGACAACTCTATTACAATCAGTAACGAACAACTGCTAGCGAACTCTTCGGATATCGAAGGCGAAGTCGCAATTGATAACGTGACTTACAGTGGTAGCGACGGTGTTCTGGAAATCAACGGTGACGGTACATACACCTTCTCGCCAAACGAGAACTTTAATGGCGAAGTTAGCCTAGATGTTGTCGTGACGGATGAAGATGGCGCGACCGAAGCAACAACTGCGGGTATTACTGTCCTTGAGGTGAACGATCCGCCTGTTGCTGGCCCAACGTCATACACCATCGATGAAGATTCAGTACTGACTTTCAATGAGTCTCAAGTTCTGCTGAACGCTTCTGATATTGAAGGTGATGTTGAGCTTGTTGAGATCAACTACGATGGCCCAGACGGTATCTTCTCAATCAATGGTGACGGTACATGTAGCTTCGCTCCGAATGAAAACTTCAACGGCCAAGTGCAGTTGGATGTGACCATTCAAGATGAAGACGGCGCTCAAGTTGATACGTTTATTACGGTTGATGTATTACCAATCAACGACGTGCCAGTATCAGGCGACCTGGCATACAGTGTTGAGGAAGACGGTTCGATTACCTTGAGCCAAGAGCAGCTTCTTTCTCAAGCAAGCGATGTAGACGGAGACGACCTTACTGCTTCTAACTTGATTGTTGATGGAGACGCGACGGTTGTTGCTAACGATGACGGCAGCTTTACCATTACGCCAGATGCGAACTTCAATGGTGACATTGACCTAACGTTCGACATTAGCGACGGTACAGACACGCTCGTTGCGACGGCTGACCTAACCGTTAACCCAGTCAATGACCTTCCACAACCACAAGATCAAACGTTCAGCATTGGCGAAGACGGCATCTTGAACTTCACAGATGAAGACTTGCTAACAGGTGCTACCGATATCGATGGGGATGACCTATCGGTTGAAGGCGTGACTTACACAGGTGCCGACGGTGTTCTTACTGACAATGGCGACGGAAGCTACAGCTTTGCGCCAAACGAGAACTTCAATGGTGATGTGAACTTCAGTTTTGATGTGTCAGATGGCACGGATACGGTTCAAGCCAACATTGATGTCAGCGTGACACCAGAGAACGATCCACCGGTTGCAGGTAGCACGTCTTACACCGTTCATGAAGACAACTCAATTACCATCAGCGACGAACAGTTACTTGCTAACTCTTCTGACATTGAAGGTGATGTGGCAGTCGATAGCGTGACTTACACTGGCGCTGACGGTGTCTTTGAAGACAACGGTGACGGTACTTACACCTTCTCACCAAACGAAAACTTCAACGGCGAAGTTAGCCTTGATGTTGTCGTAACTGATGAAGAGGGCGCAACTGAAGCGACCACCGCGGGTATTACTGTACTTGAGGTGAACGATCCACCAATCGCAGGCTCAACCAGCTACTCAGTCAACGAGGACGAAGTTATCACCATCAGTTCAGAGCAACTGTTGGCAAACGCTTCTGATATCGAAGGTGAAGTGGCGATTGATAGCGTTAACTACACAGGTTCAGACGGTATCTTTACCGACAATGGTGACGGAACATTCAGCTTCGCACCTAACGCTAACTTCGATGGCGACGTAAGCCTTGATGTTGTCGTTACTGATGAAGAAGGCGCAACCGTAGCGACCAACGCAAGCATTGATGTTCTGCCTGTTAACGATGCTCCGGTATCGGGCGACTTGGCGTACAGCGTGGACGAAGATGGCTCAATTACCTTGAGCCAAGAGCAATTACTTGCTCAAGCGAGTGATGTTGATGGCGATGACTTAACAGCGGCTAACCTAACCGTTGGTGGTGATGCGACAGTTACAGCAAACGATGATGGTAGTTTCACTATCACGCCAGATGCTAACTTCAATGGCGACATTGATTTGAACTTCGACATTACCGATGGCGATGCGACGCTTCAAGCAACGGCTGATCTTACCGTTAACCCTGTCAATGACTTGCCAACAGTCGGTGAGCCACAGTTTGTGACTCAAGAAGACACCAGCTTTACCTTTACAGAAGAGCAACTGCTGCAAAATGCGGGCGACATTGATGGCGATAACCTATCGGTTGAAAATGTGGCTTCAGATAGCGGTACTTTGGTTGATAACGGCGACGGTACTTACACATTCGCACCGAATGAAAACTTCGACGGCAATGTGAACGTGACGTTCGACGTGAATGACGGTACAGCGACAGTACCAGCAGAAGCGACGATTGATGTTCAATCTGTGGTTGATATGCCAGAGCTGTCGATTGCTTCTGACCTAGTGATTGCTTCTGACAACTTCGAGTCTGGCTCAAACGGCTGGAATACCGGTACTGAAAGCTCACAAGGCTTCGAATCAGGTGACATGCTAGGTCGTATTGGTGGCACTGGTGGCGATGAAGCTGTCAGCAAAACTTACGACATTCCAAGTGATGTGAGCGAAGTTAATATCTCGTTCAGTTTCTACGAAATTGATTCTTGGGATGGTGAGTCATTCCAAATCTTTGTCGGCGGCGAAGAGCTTACTTCGTTAGATAACTCGGCGTTCCAAACTCAAGATGGCACTACAACGTTGTACGATTCAGCGGGCAATGAAGTCGGTGAAGTTGTTCACGGCGTGTCGCAAGGTGAAGGCTTCAGTGGTTGGAACGACCAAGCACATCAAATCAACCTAACGGTACCCGTTGAAGACGGCCAACTTGAGTTAGGCTTCGGTTCAACCTTGAACCAAGGTGTGAGTGACGAGGCGTTTGGTATCGACAACATCGAAATCACAGTGTCTGACGCGGATTACCAAATCATTGGTACTGAAGACACACCTGTACCACTTGATATTGATGCAGCTCTAACAGATACCGATGGCTCAGAAAACCTTGCTATCTTGATTGAAGACGTGCCAGAAGGCAGCTCGCTTTCTGCAGGTACCGATAACGGTGATGGCACTTGGTCATTGCAACCAGGCGAGCTAGAAGGGCTAGAGTTTATCCCTTCAGGTGACTTCAATGGTGATGTGGTTCTAACTGTGAATGCAACATCAACAGATGTTGATACCGGTACAACCGCAACAGCTACGCAAGACGTGACGATTCACATCTCACCTGCGAACGATGCTCCAGAAGTTGACGGTGATATTAGTGCCGTTACAGCCGAAGATAACAGCATCACGTTAACTCAAGAGCAGTTGCTAGAGCACGCTGTCGACATTGATGGTGATGACCTATCAGCAATCAACCTAACCACCAATGATGAAAATGCGACCGTTCAAATGAACGACGATGGCAGTTTCACCATTACACCGAGTGAAAACTTCAACGGTAATATCGAATTTAGTTACGATGTCACCGATGGAGAGGACATGGTCGCTGCTGGCCTAGACTTGACGGTAACACCTGTCAATGATGCGCCAGAGCCACAAGATCAAGCATTCACTATTGGTGAAGATGGGGTTCTTAACTTCACTGACGCAGACCTGTTAACGGGTGCAACGGATGTTGAAGGTGACGACCTAACAGTCGAAGGTGTGACATACACTGGTGCTGATGGTGTGCTTACTGACAATGGTGACGGAAGCTACAGCTTTGCGCCAAACGAGAACTTCAATGGTGATGTGAACTTCAGCTTTGATGTGTCAGATGGCACGGATACGGTTCAAGCCAACATTGATGTGAGCGTGACGCCTGAGAACGATCCACCAGTGGCGGGTAGCACGTCTTACACTGTGCATGAAGACAACTCAATCACGATCAGTAACGAACAGCTATTAGCCAACTCTTCAGATATTGAAGGTGAGGTTGCGATTGATAGCGTGACTTACACTGGCAGTGATGGTGTGTTCGAAGACAACGGTGACGGCACTTACACCTTCTCTCCAAACGAGAACTTCAATGGAGATGTGAGTTTAGCGGTTGTTGTTACCGATGAAGAAGGGGCAACAGAAGCGACTACCGCGGGAATCACTGTACTTGAGGTGAACGATCCGCCAATCGCAGGCTCAACCAGTTACTCAGTCAACGAAGATGAAGTTATCACCATCAGTGCAGAGCAACTGTTGGCGAACTCTTCTGATATTGAAGGTGAAGTGGCGATTGATAGTGTTACTTACACAGGCGCTGACGGTATCTTTACTGACAACGGCAACGGCACATTCAGCTTTGCACCGAACGCAAACTTCGATGGCGATGTTAGCCTCGATGTAGTGGTGACAGATGAAGACGGTGCGACAGTAGCCACCAGCGCAAGTATTGATGTTCTTCCAATTAATGATCCACCAGTATCGGGTGACTTGGCATACAGCATTGATGAAGATGGTTCGATTACTCTGACTCAAGAGCAGTTGCTATCTCAAGCATCTGATGTGGATGGCGATGACCTGACCGCAAGCAACCTAAGCGCAGGCGATAATGCAACTGTTGTTGATAATGGCGATGGCACCTTTACGGTAACGCCAGATGCTAACTTCAATGGCGATATCGACCTAAGCTTTGATATTTCAGACGGCACTGAGTCAATTGTGGCGAACGCCGATCTGACGGTAAACCCAGTCAATGACTTGCCAACGACATCTGATGTTTACGCGAACGTTGATGAAGATCATGTCATCACTATCACGCAGGAGCAGCTACTTGCGAATGCCGCTGATATTGAGGGCGACGACCTTGTCGCTTCCGACTTAACCTTAGTGGGTGACGATGCAACGATTGTCGACAATGGCGATGGCACGTTCTCAATCACTCCAAGCGAAAACTTCAATGGCTACATCGATGTTGCCTACAGCATCAGCGATGGCGACACTCCAATTGCCGCTAACTTAGGCTTAACCGTTGACCCAGTGAACGACGCACCGATTGTTTCTGCTGATGTGGCGATAACCATTGAAGAAGATGGTTCATACACCATTACTCAAGAAGAGCTCCTACAATTCGCGACTGACATCGAAGACGATGACATGACCGCAATTATTGGAGAACAGGGCGATGAAACAACCGTAACCGGTACAGTGTTGGACGCTGAAACCAGTAATCCAGTGTCTGGTGCAGAAGTCACCCTGACCGACAGCGCTGGCAATAGCTACACCACAGTAACGGATGATTCAGGTAATTACTCTGTTACAGGTTCAGTCGTTGACCAAGGCACGGTAACCATTGAACAAGAAGGTTCAATTACCAGTAGCTTCCTAGTCCCTGCGGGCGAAGATGTGAATGGCGGCGTAACCGCAATATCGGAAGTACTTGAAGAAACAGATATGCGTATCGTGGTCACATGGGGCGACAGTCCACGTGATATGGACAACCACCTATGGCTCTACGATACAGAGAATGGCAATGAGCTAGACCATATTTACTATCGCGACATGAGCCATGATCTTGGTGAAGGTAACGTTGTTCAACAAGATGTAGATGACACAAATGGTGGCGGCCCTGAAACCATCACCATTCCAAACTACCAAGATGCGGACATGCACTATTCAGTACACAACTACACCAGCAGAAGTTGGGATGTAGATGGTGTTGAAGATGTACAAGTTCAGGTGTTTGTAGGCGATACATTGGTTGAAACCTTCAGCCCAGATTTATCTGATAACCCATCAGGTGACCATTGGCATGTATTTGATATCGTGAATGGCGTTATTGTTCCAAGCCAAGATGTAGGCAGCGAGAATGCGTTTGATTTACCAACGGCAGAAGAAGCGCTTGCGAATGAAAACGGCATTGATATCTCTGAATTGCTAACCGGCGAGGAAGGTGATGATTCTGGTGAAACGGGTGGTAACGAACCAAGTGTTGGAGATGTTTCAATTGAGAACGCTCTTATCACTGACAATGGTGATGGTACTTACACCATTACACCGGAAGAGAACTTCAATGGTGAATTCTCGATTAGTTACAACGTGGACGATGGTAACGGCGGGGTTACGCCTGCGGAACTAGACGTTACTGTAACAGCAGTTAACGACCTTTCGGTTATTTACGAC
The DNA here is from genome assembly GCF_041467595.1 of Vibrio sp. 10N.247.311.13. Classification (NCBI taxonomy): domain Bacteria; kingdom Pseudomonadati; phylum Pseudomonadota; class Gammaproteobacteria; order Vibrionales; family Vibrionaceae; genus Vibrio; species Vibrio sp. 10N.247.311.13. The sequence continues at coordinate 14,613 of NZ_JBFSUX010000035.1, forward strand.
CACGACTACACCATTAATGAAGATGGTTCGCTGACCTTTACCGATGAACAGCTATTGGCTGGTGCAACGGATATTGACGGCGATGATCTTTCTGTCGAGTCGGTTAACTACGAAGGTACAGACGGTGTGTTCACGGATAACGGCGACGGTACTTATACCTTTGCTCCAAACGAGAACTTCAATGGTAATGTCGACCTAACCTACGATGTGAGTGATGGTACAGATGTTGTATCGGCGAATATTGATGTTCAAGTGGTTCCAATCAACGACGTACCGGTAGCGGGTTCTACGACTTACAGTGTTGAAGAAGACGGCAGTATCACCCTAAGCGATGCACAACTTCTAGCGAATAGCTCGGATGTTGAAGGGGAAGTGTTTGTCAGCGATGTAAGCTACAGCGGCCCTGATGGTGTATTCACTGATAATGGTGATGGTACTTACACCTTTGCTCCAAACGAAAACTTTAACGGTGACATCAGTCTTGATGTATCTGTTATGGATGAAGATGGCGCAACCGCTGAAACAACCGCAGGTATCGACGTCATTGCTGTTAATGACTTGCCGGTTGCAGGTTCAACGACCTACAGCGTTGACGAAGATAATGTGATTACCATCTCTGAAGCGCAACTCCTTGCGAACAGCTCAGACATTGAAGGTGATGTATCCGTTAGCGATGTTTCCTACTCAGGCGCAGACGGTATCTTTACTGACAATGGTGATGGTACTTACAGCTTCGCACCAAATGAAAACTTCAACGGCAATGTCAGCCTAGATGTAACCGTTGCAGATGAAGACGGTGCAACCGCTCAAACGACTGCGGGTATAGATGTTATCGCAGTCAACGATGCACCAGTGTCAGGTGACTTGGCTTACTCAGTGGATGAAGATGGTTCAATCACGCTAAGCCAAGAGCAACTGCTTGCTCAAGCATCAGATGTGGACGGTGATGATCTTACCGCTGCCAACCTAACCGCAGGTGATAACGCGACGGTTACGGCAAACGATGATGGTTCATTTACCATTACCCCGGATGCCGATTTCAATGGCGATATTGACCTAAGCTTCGACCTTTCTGATGGTACTGAAACGGTTGTTGCAACAGCCGACCTTACTGTGAATCCAGTGAATGACATCGCAGTTGTTGAAGATGTCGCTTACACCATTGAAGAAGACGGTTCACTTACCTTTACAGACGAGCAACTGCTAGCGGGTGCTTCTGATATTGATGGTGATGAGCTTTCAGTTGCCGACGTGTCTTACACTGGCGCAGAGGGTGTGTTCACCGACAATGGCGATGGCACTTACACCTTTGCACCGAACGAGAACTTTAACGGTGACGTAAGTCTGGACTTCTCAGTATCTGATGGTACAGAGACGGTCGATGCAAACATCGACGTAACGGTAACAGACGTTAACGATGCACCTGTAGCAGGCGCAACGTCTTACCAAATGAACGAAGATGGCACCATCACATTGAGCCCTGAGCAGTTGATTGCTAACAGCTCCGATGTGGACGGTGAAGTGTCGCTTGATAGCGTGAGCTACTCAGGTGCAGACGGTATCTTGGTTCAAAATGAAGATGGTTCGGTAACGTTCGCACCAAACGAAAACTTTAACGGCGACATCAACCTTGATGTGACGGTTATTGATGACGACGGTGCTACCGCTCAAACCACCGCTGGTATTGAAGTTATTGCAGTTAACGACGCACCAGTGGCCGGAAACGTGGCTTACTCGGTTGATGAAGACGGTTCAATTACGCTATCTCAAGAGCAGTTGCTGGCTAACGCATCCGATGTTGATGGTGATGCACTAACCGCAAGCAACCTATCTGCAGGTGACAATGCGACCGTAACAGCGAACGAAGATGGTTCATTTACTATCACTCCGGATGCTGATTTCAACGGTGACATTGATTTGAGCTTCGATGTGTCAGATGGCCTTGAAACTGTTCAAGCTGGAGTCGACCTAACGGTTAACCCAGTCAATGACCTACCAACAGCAGAAGACCAAAACTTTACTGTTGAGGAAGATGGAACGCTAATCTTCACGGATGCAGACCTACTAGCAGGTGCTGCAGACATTGACGGCGATGACCTGTCTATCGTTGACGTGTCTTACACGGGCGCAGAAGGTGTGTTCACTGATAACGGTGACGGCACTTATAGCTTTGCTCCGAACGAGAACTTCAATGGCGATGTCAACCTAGGCTTCACAGTGACTGATGGCACTGAGACAGTCGATGCCAATATTGGTGTGACGGTAACGGATGTTAACGATGCGCCGGTAGCGGGTTCTACGTCTTACCAAATGAACGAAGATGGCACCATCACAATCAGCCCTGAGCAGTTAATTGCTAATAGCTCTGACGTTGATGGTGAAGTGTCGCTTGAAAGCGTGACTTACTCAGGCTCTGACGGCACCTTGGTTCAAAACGATAATGGGTCTGTGACCTTCACTCCAAACGAGAACTTTAATGGTGATATCAGCCTAGATGTGGTTGTGACCGATGATGACGGTGCAACGGCAACAACAACGGCAGGTATCGAAGTTCTGGCTGTGAACGATGGACCTGAATCTGAGGATGTGAAATTAACCACAGCCGAAGACAGCACCATCCTAATCACACAAGACATGTTGTTAGCTCAAGCTACCGACATCGATAACACCGCAGACGAGCTGTCGGCTTCTGGTCTACAAATCGACCCTAGCTTGGGTGAGTTGCTAGATAACGAAGATGGTACTTGGTCATTTACACCAAACGAAAACTTCAATGGCGATGTGCCAATGACGTTTAACGTTAGCGATGGCCAAGAGACAATTTCAGTCGACGGCAACATCGATGTTACGCCAGTGAATGATGCACCTGAAGCGCCAACCATTCAGATGCAAGGCGAAGAAGATGTGGTCATGGTGATTGACCCTGCTTACATCGCGGGTCAAGTGACAGACCTTGATGGCGACGAGATCAGCATTGAGAGCATCACAGTACGAGCACCAGCGAATGCGACCTTAACTCAGCAACCAGACGGCATGTATCACTTAGTGACTACTCAAGACTTTAATGGCTTAGTAGAACTCGGTTATCAAGCTACTGACGGTGAAGAAGTGGTTGATGGCTCGCTGAATGTGGATGTCATTCCGGTTAACGACGCACCATTCAATGTCGGCAACGCAATGATGACCACAGACGAAGATGGCGCGTTCACCTTCGATGCTGGCGACTTGATGAACTTGTTCGGTGACATTGATACCGCAGACCTTGTTGTTTCTCGCATTATCACCGCAGACGGTGAAGATGGCGGAGAAGTTACAGACAACGGTGATGGTACTTGGACATTCACACCAACAGGCGACTTTGCGGGTGTTTCTGACCTACAAGTTGTCGTGAGTGACGGTGAGTTCGAAACGGTTCTCGATGTTCCTGTGTACGTACGTCCTGTCGCAGATGGCGCGGTTATTTCAACTGACCATGACGGTCCATTAGTCTTCGGCGAAGATGAAACGGGTCACTTGGGACTGAACGTTGGCCTAGTCGATGATTCAGAAACACTAAGTAACTTGGTGATGACAGGTTTCCCTGTTGGATTCGAGGTAACAGATGGTGTGAATACCGTGATGATCACCGAGCCAGGTCAATACATCGACCTGTTCGACTGGGATATCTCAAACATTCAAATGACGCCGCCTGAAGACTTCCATGGTGAGTTCTTCGTAACCGTAAGCGCAACAACGGTTGATTACGGAGATGAGCCGGAAGCGTTTGATGATGGTATCGATTCAGGTGATTTCGAAACTGTGGCGGGTGATTCCATCATCCTAACGGCGGACGACCTAATTGGTTTGGCTGAGAATGTGGATGCAGACAGCGATGATGAAGTGAAACTGGTTCATCTTGCCGACCGCAGCCAAGGTGAGATTGTCGATAATGGCGATGGCACTTGGACGTTCACACCAGCACCAGGCTTCACGGGCGAAGCAGACATTGCGTACGTAGTTGATAAAGATGGCGTGCTTCATGATGAGCAAACTGGCGTAGTCGTGAAAGAAGGTGGCTCGCAAGGGAATGCAGCACCAGAAGTTAACAGCATCACAACGACGGAAATCGCAGCGGATGCCACCTTGTCGTTCACTGATGAAGACATGTTAGCGAATCTGAGCGATGCAGAAGGCGACAGCTTGAGCATTGAGTCAGTAAGCTTGATGGAAGGTCAGGGCGTAATTGAGAGCGATAACCAAGGTAACTATCAATTCACTCCTGCTGAAGACTACACCGGCGATGTTCAAGTTGGGTTTATAGCGACCGATGGCGAAAATCGCATCGAAAGCTTCTTCAATGTGGATATCCAAAGTGGCGATGAAGCAGCGGCGAGCGAAGGTTATACCTTAGCTGATGATGGTTCACTAACTATCACGGATGCACAGCTGGTGGATGAGTTAGGCGTCAGTGATTCTGCACAAGTTGTTGATGTTGCAGACGCGAACGATGCTGGCTTCTTTGCCGAATCAGGTGAAGGTGAGTGGACTTACTGGCCGAACGAAGACTTCGATGGCAATTTAGCGATGAATGTTGAAGTTAACGACGGCGGTGAAGTATCAAGTCACAGCTTAAGCATCCAAGTTGAAGATGATTCAGTACAAAGTGATGAACCACAAGTCCAAGCTGCTCAAGCAACAGAAGAGCAACAAGTGGAAGTGGCTCAACAAGCTGATGACCAAGCTCAAGATGCTGAAACTGAAGACAGCGCAGCAGATGTAACTGCGGCACCGGGCGATACCATCTCTATCTCGATTCCAGATGAGGTGAGTGGTAACGAATCGGTTGATTACGCTGATATGTCTGGCTTACCTGAGGGCGCTACTGTAAGTAACGCACTGGATAACGGTGATGGTAGCTTCACAATCAGTGGCAACTTAGAGCAGCCTGTATCTGTTGAACTTCCAGAAGGTTACGAAGGTACTAGCGAGATCCAATTCCAAGGTTACGACGAATTGGGTAGCTCAATAGACGGTGCTAGCGGTTCTGTTGAAGTTGAGGTCGATGATCAATACACCATGCAAGGCTCTACGCAAGAACAGCAACCGGACATGGCAGGTATGGAATCTGGTGGCAGCGACTGGACAAGTGCGGGAGGTCAAGACCAAGGTGTCGACTTCACGGACGACTCTGGAAGCTTCGATTCAGATTCTCAAACTGGAACCGATCAAGGCAACGACTTCGACCAAAGCTCGATTTAATCGAGAGGGCTTAGTTTTAGTCTAAACCGACATTTAGTCTAAGCCAACAAGGAGATAGGGCAGCGTAAAGTTGCCCTCATTAAAGCCATGTAGAGTTATTGATATATGGCTTTTTTTTATTTATTTTTTTGTTTCGCTAAATAAACTTGAGAACAGGTAAATATGTCCTTAATTATTAGAAGGGTCCGTTAGACAGGAGGGACGACATGTATCGTTATGTCAGTTCACCGCAAGCGTCGAAGTACATAGTGCCACCGCCTCAACATCGAGAGTTGTCGAGTGTGGATGTGCCTGAGTCTGAATTAGAGATGCGAGAAATATTGAATAATTGGTTTGCTGATGGTTTAGCGCCCATTATTGAAAGTGACGATGACTACATCTCTGCGAGCGATCACGTTCGATTTGAAAAGCTTAGCCGCACCGTTGGGATGTTGTTGAGAAACAAAGATTATTATTTTGCGGCTAAACGGATTTTATCAGTGTGGGAACAAGATTGTCTTGAAACCACTTATATCAATTATCTCATTTTGCGCAGTGAGCGAGTCACTTCTTTAAGGTAAGTTAATGGTGTGGCATTTGTCATTTTTCATTAGGCATTAGGCATTAGCGACTTAGGGTTCGTGTGCTTACGATTTTTTTATTTTTCTAACGAATCAGCAAACAAAAAGGGCAAGCTTGGAGGCTCACCCTAAAGGTCTTTGTTTTGGCTTAACGTTATTTTCAACTAATTCTCAACTGGGCTACGACTTACACCCAACCATCAAATTTGAGTCGTTTTTGAATTCTTTCGACCGCTTCTTTCTGCATTTGTCTAACACGTTCATTAGAAACATTCACATCCAACATTTGTCCGACCTCAGACAGCGTTTTCACCTTGTTATCAAAGAAACCAAAACGGTGGATGAGCACCTTTTGTAATTTTGGAGGAAGTGTATAGATGATTTGTTCTAGAGCTTGGGTAAAGGATTGATCCTCACAATCTTGTTGAGGGTCTGGGATATATTCACTTTCGCATTGATCAAGCACCATAGGCGCATGGCTAGTTCCAACCGTTGTCGTCACGTCAATAAACCCGCTTAACGCCACCAGTTGATCGACGCGTTCGGCCTTTACACCTGAACTGTCTGATAGCTCAGAAATTGAAACCTCTTTACTCATTTTTTTGCTTGCATCGAGCTTTTTTGAGGCGAGGCTGTTTATTTCTTTACACACGTGGGCTGGCAATCGAACGGTTCGACCCGTGTTCATGAGTGCGGCTTCAATGTTTTCGCGGATCCACCAAACAGCATAGGTTGAAAAACGATAGCCTGGTTCTGGATCGTATTTGTCGATGGCCTTAATCAAGCCAATGTTGCCTTCCTCGATCAGGTCGAGCAGGGTGAAATTATTGCCTTTACGTTTTAGGTAACTCTTTGCGATTTTCACAACAAGGCGCAGGTTTGATTCGATCATGACATCACGCGCTTTTTTATCACCCGCGCGATTCAATTTTGCGTAATACACCTCATCTTCACGCGACAGCAGATCAATGCCAACAATATCTTTCAGATAATGAGCATAAGGGTCTGCACTGGTAGAAAATGATTCGGTAATGGGTGTTTCATCCGTGAGCCCCTGAAACGCAGCAAAACTATCGTTGTTCATTTCCTTGTCCTTATCTAGCCGACTGAACGTTTTAGTTTTTTTATTATGCCACCAAGTGATTAACGCTTGGTTTCATTAGAGTGTAGATAACAATTTCTTCTTTACCAATAAATAAAATGCAATTTCGTATGTTTATGTCACAAAAAGATCTACAAATATTTAACTATTTTGCATCTCATCAAGTGTGTTGGTTTTTCGTTTAAAACATTAAGACGGATAGTTTATAAAGCATGTGTTATACATCGGTTTATCTATATAAGTGACGTGAATTTATGGGTGTGAGTTAGAACTATAATTGAGAGGAGAAATGATGAGAAAAATGTTAAGAGTCGAGGTTCAATGTTTCCAAGCACCTCAACTCTTTTAGCTGTGTCGGCTGTTAAGTATCGCCATGCACGTTTTAATTCTATCGACTAATAAGTGCTAAGAACCTCATCGATTTGTTGATTAATGATCTTCATTTCGCTGTAGATAACCGAAAGATCATCATCTTGCGGCGCAAGCTTATTGAGTGTGTTTTGTTCTACTCTTTCCAATGCAACTGTGGCCGTTTCTTCACCAAAGCTGGCTAAAATGCCTTTTAAGGTGTGCACGGTAAAATGAAGCTTGCCCCAATCTTGTTGTTGAACCAACTCTTCGATCTCTTGTAGCGAATTGCCATGGTCTTCTTGATATGTAGACAAAACGGCGTAAATGACGTCTCTGTCATTGTCTAAATAGGCGTTTAAAGCATCAAAGTCTAGCATGTGGACTCCTGTCGGCTGAATGTTGAAAATGGGCTAGGCGGCTTAGTGGAAAAACCATACCTTGATGAATCACTAATCCATTGATTCCATTTTGGAGGAAGTTCTAACTGTAATATTTCTTCTAGATAGTCGTCGCTAAGTTTCTCATCTATATGAGCTTTATTGACGGCGTATATATAGTCAAGTTTGGCGGCAACTGAATATGGGTAACTGTGAATGTAGTCCTTTATTTCTTGGATCGAACCCAAATTTTCAATGTTTATACACGTTGAAGGGTCGACATTTTTGGACTCAAGTTGGTGATTTATGGCTTCTCCACGAGATTTGAGACATTCCACTGTTAAATGATAAAGAGAGTACTCACCAAAGTGGGCGAGCATGGGTAATAACTGAGTGAGCAAATAAGTCGGTTGGCTGTGGAAATTGTTCGCTAACAGTGTCGAAGCTCTAATCACTTTTTTGTGGGCAATCTGAGGGCTATTTTCGATGAGCAATATGCTGCTCTGAAATAGGGCAAGGCTGGCCAAAACTTGCTGCTGTTGTTTTACCGGAAGTTTCAGGTTTACCAACTCGGTGAATTGGTTGGCGTGCTCAAGCAAAATACGTTTGTACTTTAGTTGCGTCTCGCGCTGATACGTTGCTTTTAAGGAATTAAAGTGCGCACCAATGGAATGGATGACATCAATGTCAGCAGCTGAAATGTGGGTTGCATACATCTCACCTAACTTTATGATCATATGTGTGTTATCTGCGTTCTCAGCTAAGTCGATGGCCCTGATTGCACGATGGCTGATGCTGGGAGTCATCTCAAATGCACGAATCGCTAATTTAAGAGCAGGCAGCAGCATTTTATGTTTTTCATAGATACAGCTTAAGCAGTCAATCACGCTCAATGAGAGTGGCTGTGCTATTAGAAAATTGTGGAGCTTATCTATGGCTAAATTTGGCTTGCCTAAGCTGTCGAGAATCAGCGCCTCAGCCACCAATTTGGTTGGGTGCATGTTGGTTTTGGAGTTGTTAATGACGCTAGAGAGTAACTGCCATTTCTTACCTGCAATTAAATGTTCAATCAATGTCGCTTCGAACTGAACGCTAGTACCATTAGGGGAGATCGCCAAAGCTTGAGCTAATCTCTCTTGACTGGCAATGGGATACAAATCATTCAGTTGGGTGAGTTTCTTTGAAACGGACACGGCACTTTGGATCTTTTTACCCAACGTTTGAGTATTAATCGGTTTAGAAACGAAGTGGTGTGCTTCACCTGAAAGGGCGGTTAATACTGTTTCCTGACGCATATCCCCAGAGAGCAAGATTGTCGCCACAGTATGATCGATGAGGCGGTTTCGATACAGAATGCCCAACAGCTCAAAGCCAGTAAAAGACTGTTCTAAGTGGTAGTCAATGAGGAGTACATGAAAAGAGTGTGTCTCGACCGCTTTAATGGCTTTTCGATAGTCGGTCGCAATAAAAATACAGTCGCGCGAAACTCCCAAACTAGCCAGTTGCTGCTTAATAAGTATTGTTGCGCTTTTAGAGTCGTCGACGATCAAAATTCGAAGGTCTGTTGGTAAGGTCAAATCCATTTTCCTTAATACCAAATGTTATTTTTTAATTTAGGTGTCAAGTTGCACATTGTCAAGGTGCCTATATCACATACAAACACTCAATAAACTATTGGTAATTAAAGAGTATTAGATAACATTTATGAAAGCCTTCAAACGCAGGTGACTTTTACCTGATTTTAGTGGGGTTATACGTGTTTTAGAAATAAAAAAGAGGCAAGCCGATAAGCTCACCTCTCTGTTTTATTGTTCGAGTTTTTATTCGAAATGTTGTTCTTTGCTTGAAGTTTTATTTACCGAAACTCTAGCGTTAATCACGCATGTTTAGAATCAATACTGCCGCTAGAGCCAAGAACGCCGTCATCATTAAGAACACATCGTTGTAAGCCATGATGGCTGCGTCACGTTGCATTGTGCCGAGCAAACTTGCTTGTGCTTGTTGCATCGCAGTTGCGGCATCACTTCCTGACTGAATGAAAAACGCTTGTTGTTGCTGAAGCGTCTGCCAACCAAGTTGACTCACTGAAGGTAGCGACTCCTTGATGTGTGCTAAGTGCTCACGGGTTTTGTTATCCAATAGCGTAGCGATAATCGCGATGCTGAAAGCGCCCCCTAAGTTCCGCATTACGTTGGTTAACGTTGATGCGTCTGGCGTGTCCATTTTGCTGATGTTCTTCATGGCAACCAAAGACAGCGGAACCATGATGAACGGACTACCAATAGCACGCAGAACCATAGATAAAATCAGCTGTTGCCCGCCAAAATCGATTGTCATGTGTGTATTTACGTAACAACTAAAACCGAACATCGCGAAGCCAAAGGTAACCAAGTACTTAGGCTTAATGATCTGTGTTAGCTTTGGCACAATTGGGAATATCAGAAGCTGTGGGAAACCCATCCACATTAGCACTTCACCAATTTCCATCGCGTTATATTGCTGAATTTGAGTGAGATACATCGGTAGAACATAGATAGAGCCGAGCAATGCCATTCCTAGAATCAAATAGGCGATACAAGACATCGCAAATTGCCCATCCCGCAATAGCCGCAGGTTAACCAATGGCTTCTTGTGTTGGAGTTCGTTTATCACGAAGTAAACCAAACTCACCGCCGACACGATACTCAAGCCAATAATAAAGCTCGAACTGAACCACTCTTCACGGTTACCTTCTTCTAACACCACTTCCAAACAACCTAGCCCTAATGCCATGGTGGCGATACCAAACCAATCGGCTTTTTTCAGCGTGCCAAGGTCGAGCTTTTCATCGTCCAAGCCATATCGGATCATGGTGATCACAAGCAAAGCTGGCGGAATATTGATGTAGAAAATATAGTGCCACGAGAAGTTCTCCGTCAGCCAGCCACCAAAGGTAGGGCCAATCGATGGAGCAAAGGTCGCGGTTACACCAAACAGTGCCATACCCACAGCACGCTTGTTGACCGGCAATAACTGAATCACCAGCGAGAAAGCAAGCGGGATTAGAGCACCACCACTGAAGCCTTGCATCGCGCGGAAAACGATCATCGAGGTCATGTTCCAAGAGAACGAACACAACAAAGATGAAATGGTGAAAATGGCTGTCGTCCACGTGATATAACGGCGTTTACCGAGCGCTTTAGAAAGCCAACCACTGAGTGGGATAGCGATCATCTCTGCGACTAGGTAAGACGTAGAGATCCACGAGCTTTCATCCAAGGTGGCTGATAGCGCACCTTGAATATCTTTGAGAGACGAGTTGGTGATCTGAATATCCAAGATCGCCATAAACGCGCCAATCAAGCCGCCAAATAGGGCGATCCAATGGCGTCTCGAAACCTCGTCATCATCATTTGTTTGGGTGACAACACCAGCGTTACTCATGGTCTAGCCTCGTTTATCGATGGTCGCTACCACAGACAAACCAGGAAGCAGTCGACCTTTCAACTCTTGCTGATCTGGAATAGTAATTTTAACCGGTACACGTTGAACGATTTTAGTGAAGTTACCGGTCGCGTTTTCTGGTGGTAGGAGCGCAAATTTAGCGCCAGTCGCAGGGGAGAAACTGTCTACCACACCTTCAAGAGGCTGCCCCGGGAACGCATCCAGCTCTACTTCAACCGTCTGACCTTTGTGAATACCACTTAGCTGTGTCTCTTTGAAGTTGGCTTCAATCCACACTTGGTTGTTTGGTACCAAGCTCATCAGTGGTGCGCCTGCTTGAATCAGCAAGCCTTCACGTACGCTGCGTTTACCAATCACGCCATCTGCTGGCGCGTAAATTTTGGTGTAATCAAGGTTAAGCTGTGCTTGATCTCTCTGGGCTTGAGCTTCGGTCACGGATGCATTTGCTTGCTCAATCTCACTAGCGATAACGGTTAATTGGTCATTGGTTGCAACGAGGTTTGCTTTTGCTTCTTCTAAATCTGCCTGAGTTACTTTTTGTTGTGCAACCATGCTATCGACTTCATCTTGAGACGCGTAGTTACGCTTTAGTAAGCTACGAGAACGTACCACTTGTTGAATCGCGCGTTCGTATTCAGCTTGTGCAGAATCAACGCGGCTTTCTGCTTGATTGATCTTGCTACGTTGTAACGTTTGTTGTGCCACTAGATTTTTGACGTCTGATTGCACGACGCTTAAATGGGCGTTTGCTTGAGCGAGTGCTGACTGGTAATCACGGTCATCGATTTGAACCAGCAAATCACCTTCTTTAACCGATTGGTTATCACTCACATAAGACTTAACAATATAGCCAGAGACCTTAGGGCTAATATTCGTGATGTCGCCTTGTAGGTAGGCATTGTCGGTAGATTCAAAGTACTGGCCATAGCCGTACCAGTATCCAGCACCGGCTAAACCCAATGACAGCATGATCGCAGTAGCAATAAGCGGAGCTTTTTTACGTTTTTTTGTGCTTACTGTTTGCGAAGCGTTGTTGTTCTCTGTCATTTTTTCTTTCTCATTTTGTTTTTATTTAGATGTAACGAATTGTAAATGAATTCGATTGATTGATAAGATAGGAAAAAAGGGAAACACTGTTGCAAAAATCTAACTAATGGCGCTTTGGGAGAAGTACGATGGACTTAAATGCTGTGACTGTTTTTACACAAGTTGTTGATTGTGGGAGTTTCACGCACGCAGCTGAAGCATTGAACATGACCAAGTCGACCGTCAGCCGAAAGCTAGACGAGCTGGAACAGCATCTAGGTGTGAGGTTGATCACTCGTTCGACACGAAGTTTAGTCTTAACGCCAGAGGGTGAGCGCTTTTATCAGTCGAGCATGCAGATGCAAGAGATCATGAACCAAGCTGAGCTAGAGGTTTCAGCCAATCAGGATTTGATCCGAGGGCAGTTGAATGTTGTGTTGCCTGTCGAATTGGGGCATCAAGTATTAGCCAAATACATCCACAGCTTCCTAAAAGAGCACCCAAACGTGACTTTGAACTTAGAACTGTCGAATCGAGAAGTCGACATCATTGCGGAGGGTATCGATCTTTACGCACAAATTGGTGAGCTAGTGGACTCGAGCTTGGTTTCTCGCTACCTCACAACATCAAAGCGTGTATTGGCAGCCAGCCCTGAGTATTTAGAGCAGTTCGATGACGTCTCTTCACCCGATGATCTTGAACCGCCATTCAGAATGATTGAGGTGGTGAACAAGGCCGCGCGTCTACCCAAGTGGCATTTACAATTAGAAGGCGGTGAGTCGATTTTGATCGATCTGCCGTGTCAGTTACGGGTGAATACCATCACGGCATGCCTAAGAGCGTGTGTGGATGGGCTCGGCTTGGCGGTGCTTCCTGAATTCATTTGTCGTGAGCACTTCAAGACAGGCAAGTTGATTCGTTTGCTACCTGAATATGAGATGCCGGAAGTTTCAGTAAGCCTAGTGTATGCAGACAGGCAGTTGATGCCGAAACGTAAGAAGGTCTTTATCGACTATCTACTGACTGCTTTTCAAAATAGAGCCAATCAAATAACGAAATAAAGGCATATTGTATTGGGAGCAACAGAAGGAATCGGCTGCCTAACTGTTGATTAGTTGTAATTCATTGACAATGACCAATAACATTGAAAAGAGAAAAACGAACTTGTTAACAAGTTCGTTTTTTTCTGATTGCTAATGTAGTTGTAGGCTAAGTACCGAACTAGCTCTTTTTCTCTGTGTACTCTAGCTTGTAGAAGTGAGCTTCACTTTGTCCATTCGTAAATTGGTTGTATACGCCAGCTTTGAAGTAGCTTAATAGGTGACGCCAGTAGTCAATATCCTGCTCAACTTTACGTTCACCGTTTACGTCAACAATAAGTTTCTTATCACCCACGATTAAATCAAATGCTGTTGGTTTGCCTTGTGGTGCTTTGCCTAAATCATACTGAGAATATGCTACGTCTGATTTGCACATTTCCTTGTCTTGGTTGTTCTTGCCGAACGATCCTTTACAAATTACAGCGTTGTTTTTAATGATTGCCCAGAAATGCCCTTCAATACCATTATTGTCACGTTTCCATACAACACGAAGCAAAGGGTGAGGGACATTGTGAGTACCAAGATCATCTAAGCCTTTGTTATGTACTTGTAGGAATGTAATCTCGTCTTGCTTAGAGTCTGAGTTCTTCATCGACTCTTCAGGTTTTATGATCTCCACCTCCGAACTTAATGTGTATGTTTCATTTGTTAAGTCTGTGCGGAAGTTTTCCTGAACGCGTAGCTCGTTGCGCAGATGGTCATTCTTCATGGTAAAGACTAGCGCTTCACTTTCTTTGTCGACATAGAAGTTGTTGTTCACAATGCCGTCGTAGTTATTATCGAGCGCAAAATAGTCTTTGTTGCCTTTCTTTCCGTTTGGATCTGAAATTTGAAGTTCAGAAACTGACAAAACATTTTGGTATTGAGAGTAATTAGAAGGTTCGCCTAAAGCTCCTTCTGGATTCGAAAACTGAACATTAGCGATTGCCGAAGAAGAAAAGGCAAGAAGGGCACAGCAAGTGAGTAGGGTCTTTTTCATCAAAAATATCTCTTTTGTATTATTATCATTCAATATAAGCATTGATATCACTTTTGAGATTTATGTGAAAACATCTGTGTTTGAAATTGTGGTCGGCACCCAATTTTCTTGTACAAAAATAGAGAGAATTAGGTGTCGATTGGGATTGGTACCTGAGTGTCAAAGGTGTGGATTTTTGCTCGTTAACAACACTACCTGCTAACCCGTAATAGTGAATAAGGTGAGGCTTAAAAACGGCACGTTCAAACTAGTTAGGCTCTGATTTCCACTCTAACGTTTGTCCGTTGCTCAATACGGCTTTTATAGCGCTCGGCGAGACTTTAAGGCCTCTCTGATGAAAGGTTTGATCTGAAAAATTGGCAATGATCTTACTCCCGTCACTGAACTCAGTTTGTTGAACATCGCCGCTCTTATCTAACCATTCGGAATCGACTAACTGTTTATCCCATAACTGTTCGTGCATTGGTTCGAAGCCATCTTGATAGTGTTTGAGTGCTTTGATTCTCTGGCTTGAACTTGATAAAGCTTCATCTCTGGTCAAGTGAACCATCGGTGGTGTGTTGTACAGCATGGCGGTTAAGTCACGTTCTGCTTGTACATTAGTGAACTTAAGGCTGTCTGAATGCCAATGGTGCGTATTGATTACTTCATCATGGAAAACGGCTTGGTAAAGTGGAATTCGATATTGTGGCGAAAATAGTAGCGACCTGTAGGGCTCTTTAACCTCGGCCGGCTTAAAGAAGAAGTCAGGCTTGTGGTCTGGGTACCAACGACCTAAGTAATAGGGAGATTGGCGGTTCTCTTTCATGTCTTTGTCTGTCCATCCAAAACCAACCGTTTCTAAGCCGTGTGCAAACGCGATGCCTTTTGTTGTTAGGCTGTTGCCGTCTTCAGAGCCTAATACTAACGAAGGTTGCTCGCTAAGCCACTTCATTCGGTTGTTGAACGCAGAAAGCATGTCTGATTCGTTTGTATTGCCATTGCCATTGCCATTGCCATTGCCATTGCCATTACTGTTGCTATGACTATCTATAGAGCCGCTGTAATCTTCACGTGCCATGGCGGTTGCATCAACATCTAAGAACAAGCTGTTGAAGTTGCCGAATCTCATAATGTCTTGGGCACGCTGTTTTACGTATTCTAAATGGCAATTCGGATTTAGATAGAATCCGTTACCGCGAAACCCTTTTTTTAGGTTGCCATCTGCCAGTTCAATGGCACAACTCTGACGCATCGGCTCTGGTAATTGAGCGGTTAGCCAGTTGTCATTGAGCTTCGCAGGAATGGCTGTGTTGTAGGAATCGTAAGTACCGACCAGATATCCGGACTGTTTTGCCATAGCCACGGCGTTAGGTTGATAGAATTCTGGCATCCAATTATCGAATCCAAGCCACAGTTTGTTTAAGCCTACCTTATTTAGATTAGCGACCATGTCTGAAGACAGCGCTTGTCCCCAAGTCTCTGACGAGTTTAGGTAAGGGGAAGCGTGCTCTAGCAACCAGTTCTTCTTATCCTGTGCTGCTTTATATTGCGCTTTAATCGTGTTGTCTTCGAGTGTCGGATTACCAACAGGATATAACACCTGCAATGACTGGCTAATAGAGTCCAACAATAGTTGTTTGTGGTACTGACTGAACCAATCTTTCCCCTTGGAGAGTGACGATAGCTCTCTTTTCGCTTCCGCAGAAACACTGAGTTTAGAGCCCTCTAGATACCATGTTTTCAATCCCCACCAGTCACTCACATCTTGGATGCTTAATGGGTCTTTGCCAAATAGGTAAACGTGGCTCGCGCCGATCAACTTAGTCACATCTGGATTGCGCTTTTGCTTTGCTACAAGCGTTTCAGACTGGTCATTATTGATGCGCCAATCTCGGTATTGTTTGGCACCATCTAACCACGAGTCTCCGAGGGTGATACGAACAAGAAAAGGTTGTGACTGATTGAGCATCGTAAATTGGTGTGCTGCCTTCATATCAATTTTGGTTTTTGTATTTGAGGAAGCATTAGAGGATGCATCTGAAAAGAGCAGTTGATTGTTGGTTGCATTAACCATTTGATAGCTAATGAAATGATTGTTTTGCCGTACTGTCCAAAAAGGCATCTTCAAGTCTTGAGTAGTGTTACTTCCAGAATGGTTACCGACGAGATAACTTGCCCAAAGCTTGTTGTCAGTAGGCACGCGCATACCTTCACTAAACGGAAGAAATAGTGTCTGAGTTTGTTGTTCGGCAAGATCAAACCACGCCAATTCGATGGGTTTGTTTCGTTTCACCTGTATATTTGAAGGTAAGCTGAACTGAAAAGTGAGCTGGTCTTGATTAAGCTCTGCCTTAACGTTTATTCCACTGGGTACTAAGGTCCAAGTGGCGATTTTTGCTGAGTCAGCTTTATCGGAAAAGCCAATGACCAGATTGGTCGCTTTCTGTGGTTGGCTATCAACGGTGAGAGCAGCACTGTTAACGCTTAAGCCGTTCCAATCGACCTCTAAAGTATTCGATGAGGTAGCGACGGTATTGTTGTTACTGGTGAGCGTTATTTGGCTCGCTTGTGCGTTGGATGAAAACAGACAAGCTGTTGTTAAAGCCACAATGGCAAAATTAGAAAGATTGAGTGGGTGACGTACGCTGAGCATATTTAGATTCCGTAAAGGGTAACTACGGTTATTACACCTAAGTAGCGCTAGTGCTTTGTCACCTATATGTCTCTATTTTCTGTTTGGCTTTAGTGGTTTTCCATTAGAAAGGCACGGCGACACGCTGCACATATTGGACTTCAATCGCGCCTTGGTATTCAAACATTTCAACCGAGGCACTCAAATGTTTAGCATTAGTCCCTAGCGGGCTTTCTGTGGGAACGGGTGCTTGCGCTGTCTTGATTGGCACTTTGTAGCCTAACAGGTTGTAGTTATCATCAAACCATTGCCAACTCACATTGGCGTTAGGGCAGTTGTCGATCACCTTCGGTGGCGTGATCAC
The DNA here is from genome assembly GCF_041467595.1 of Vibrio sp. 10N.247.311.13. NCBI lineage: Bacteria > Pseudomonadati > Pseudomonadota > Gammaproteobacteria > Vibrionales > Vibrionaceae > Vibrio > Vibrio sp. 10N.247.311.13. The sequence continues at coordinate 31,768 of NZ_JBFSUX010000035.1, forward strand.
GATATGTGGTTCGCTGAGTTTACTTTCGAGTGTTAACCATCGCTTGCTGTTGTCTAAAGCGACAACAATAGGATAGTGGTTTGAACCTATCTTTAGTTGATAAACACCAGATTCGGGTTTGATAAACATTTCACTGGTCTCAATCTCTTGATACTCAGTGTTAGAAGCGAGTTGTCCATCTAGAAGGACTTTGCCTTTAGGTGATATCAAAGACATAGTTTGGGTTTTCATGCCTTCACTGAGTCGTTCTGCAGCGACTTTGATTTGATAACCGTGCGACGACAGGCCGTAGCGTCGAATGAAGCTGACTTGAATGTGATGTTTCGTCTCAGTGTCTTGTCTTAGTGAAGTTCCGCATTGAGTTTGACTCAGTATCTCTTGTTTAACTGGCAACCAAAGCTCGCTATCAAGTGTTTGTTGATTGACTGCGATTTGAAGCTCTTGCCACGCGACTTGAGGTTGTTCATCAAGCAGAGATTGATACGTATGCTGTAATGGCGTGTTGGTAAACCAAGCGGCGTGACACGCAAACGGCAAAGCGCAGATCAATGCGATTAACGAAGTGACTCTCATTATGATTCCCCAGCTAAGCGATAACCAACGCCGCGATGTGTTTCGATCTTTAGGGTTGGCAGCTTCTGGCGCAAGCGCAGTATGTGATTATCCACGGTTCGGGTACTTGGAAAGGCTTGATAACCCCAAATCTTATTGAGTAACTCATCACGATGAAACACACGACTTTGGTTCTGAACAAACAAGACCAATAACTGGAACTCTTTAGGTTTTAACGTGATCGGGCTTTCATCCAAATAAGCGGTTCGTTCAGACAAGCGGACTTCAATGTTGGCGTAATTTAGTTGGCTCACCCCTAACGGACGTAGCTGGGTAATGACTCGAGCGAGTAATTCGTCGTTCGAAAATGGTTTAGTCACATAGTCTTTGGCACCCGCCATTAAACCTTCAACACGTTGTTGAACTTCTACTTTAGCGGTCAACACAATCACAGGCAGCGCTTTGAGGAGCAACCAGTTTGGAAGGTGTTGCAAGCTGTCCCCATCTTCAAGCTGTCGATCCAGTATCACAAGATCGGCTCGAAACCATTTCTTACTGGCATTCTCTGAATCCTTCGCCCAAAGGCATTGGTAACCATTGGATTCAAAGAAGCTGACGAGGCCTTGTCCAAGCAGTTGGTCGTCTTCAATCAGCAGTAGGGTGTTCATAAGCAATTTCCAAAATACATCGGGTTGGGTTACGAAGAATAATGAGGCGGCCATTCGCTTGCTTCATCAAGTGCTCGACAATAGTCAGGCCAATGCCCATGTTGTCTTGTCTGTGATTGATATTCGGTGTTGCTCGAGATACAAACCGTTGCAGAAAAGAAGGGAAGTGACCTTCGTCTTGCACCTCAATCCTGAGCTTATCAGCGAGTTCTACCTTGACCAAAACCTCACCTATACCGTGCTGTTTAGCGTTCTTAATCAAGTTATCTAAGCAGATGGTTAGCCAGTAATACGGTAGGTTAAGTTCAGCATCACTTGAATCACATTGATACTCGATATTGTGCTTTTCACATACATGATCGAGCCACTCTTCTAAGGATGCGTTCTGCTTTAATAAAGGCTCCGACTGATCCGAACTTAGATACACTTTGCTGTTTTCGGTGAGTTGAGAGAGCCTTTGATAGTCAGAGATTAAACGCCAAACCGCATTTTGAGTTTCATCAGAAAAGTCATCGTAGCGATTTCTAAACATCTCGACGGTTAGACCTAGGCTAGTAATTGGCGTGCGCAGTTCATGAGTAAGAAGCTGTAAAACGAACTGCCTCTCTTTTCGTTGTTTTGTTCTTAGGTATAAGACTCTACCGAGTCCGGAAAGCAACGTTAACAGCAATGTAAAGATCAAGGTTTTCATGATCAGATTGTCATTGCTAGGCTCGCTTAAGCACATGTTGCTGTAACGAAAAGTACAGGTTTCACCCGTCAAAGATACCTCTTGCCGCTCTGCAATAGGTTGCCAAACATCTAAGGGAATGGCTTTCCAGCCTTGCTCGCCACTTAACCAAAGCACATCGTCCTGTTGCCAAGCTCGGTATCCACTGAGCAGTGCTTCTCTGCCTTGTGCACTTAGGTTTTCTAGCTTGCTATATAAAGGGTGCTGAGGGTTGGTAAGACTCAAAAATGGGCGTATCTGCTCGGTCACATCTGGGTAAGCGACTAAATAACGATCAGCAAAACTGCCACCTGCAGGGTGTCGTTTGGAGTGTGCTGCAAACCAAATGGAATCCAATGCTTGTTGCTGACACAAAGCGAGCTCAAACTCGATGGCGTCATCTAATGAAGGGTTATTGCTTTCAATCGCCCGGCAGTGATCTTGTATTGACGCTAACGCTGCGATGTCGTCCCAACTGAATTGGTTGAAATCAGGATAGCGGCTACGTTCATGAAGCAGAACTTTCGGATACTGAGCCAACTCTTGTTGAGATACTAAGAGTGGGGATGATTGCCAGCTCAGTTGATACAGAGTTTGCCACTTATCTTGCAAACTTTGGGCATTGACTAGGGTTGGGAGCCAAAAGATCAAGCAAAGAGCTAATGTAAACCTGCGCATCCAATCATTCTCGTTAAAAGTCGTGGGGCGAGTCTAAAGAGTTTTGGGCGCGATTTGTAACCTGAATGTCAACAAGTGTTCTTTTAACAACAAATTGTCGAGTGGGTCATGCTTTTAAATAATAAAGTACAAATACAGTAAGTATCATTTATTTGAAATAAAATAGATAATTGTGTACTTACTGTCATTATTGGGCGAAATGAGGGGACTATACTGGGCTCATACCTAATAAGAGGAACCATCATGAAACTCATCATCAAATCAGTATTGGCAATCAGTATTTTGGCTACAGGCTCTGCTCATGCGTTCGAATTAACCAGCAACAATATTCAAGAAGGTCACCCAATGGCAAAGACTTTTGAATACTCTAGTTGGGGTTGTGACGGCGATAATCAATCACCACAATTGATGTGGAAAGATGCACCAGCAGGTACCAAAAGCTTTGCTATCACAGCTTATGATCCAGATGCACCGACTGAAAGTGGCTTCTGGCATTGGGTTGCGTTTGATATCCCTGCAACTGTGAACGAGCTACCTCGCGGTGTCGACATCTCTAAAGTCGGTGGCAAAGAAGGTCGCATTGATTACGGTACAGTTGGCTACGGTGGCGTTTGTCCTCCAGAAAAAGATGGTATGCACCGTTACCAGTTCACGGTTTGGGCATTACCAACGGACAAACTTAACCTCGACGAAAATACGCCGTCGGCTGTGGTTGGATTCACGTTGAACAGCATGGCTTTAGACAAAGCTAAACTGACCGCAACTTATACACGTTAATAGCTTATGTACGTTAAAGCTTATACACGTACATAATAAGTAAACAAGGGGATGAGATGAATCATCAATATCAAGTGACGATCTTTCGTGCAGAGCAGTTACAAAAACTGCGTAATGTGAGGATTCTATCCCCTAGTATCATTCAGATTATTACAGGCAGTAAGCGCCTGTTTTGGAAAGATTCAGCGGCAGAGCTCTCACATTCTGAGCTGTTGTTTTGTGAGGCATCAGCTTCACTAAGTTTTGAGAACATGCCCCACAAAGGGCGTTTCTTGTCGCGAGTGTTCAGCTTTCAATTCCAACCTTCTCAGGCGATGCTTGATTTAAGTGAGGAACGGTCGAATGATCTGGGACTGCCTACAGTAAAAGTGGATCGAAACTTACAAGACTCACTCAATGCTCTGTTCTCTTTTGATACACAGAGCATGAGCAAAGAGACTCAACAGTTTTGGTTGCAGGGCTTGTACCAGCAATTAGCTGAAAAAGGGGTGTTGCATCTATTGTTTGTCAGTGCCAACGTCTCGTTTAGCCAAAAGCTCAGCCATTACCTTTCACATTCACCAGATGAGAAACATCCATTAGAGTCGGTGGCGGAGCGTTTTGCGATGAGCCGAGCCACATTGATTCGGAAGCTCAAACTGGAAGGCATGCAATATCGAGAGGTACTGGCTGAAGTTCGCTTGAGTCACGCGCTTTATCTGATGCAAAACGGACAGCAGAATGTGGCGATGTTGGCTCAGTCTTGCGGTTACCAATCGGAAGGGCGTTTTAGTCAGCGCTTTAAAGGCAAATTTGGTTTGTCGCCAAGTGAATACATCAAAACCGTTGTCAGCCATAGAGTCGCGACGCCATAGTCATTATGTTTGGCTTAAACGCTCACTTTCTTATCTCGTGCTGCCAATGCCGCGAAAATCGTGCACGCAAAGGCAACAGATGCGATCAACAGAATCGGCACACTCCAAGAATCTGTCTGAGCATGAAGCTTACCCACCAGCGTTGGACCAGTGGCTGCCAACGCATAACCGATTCCCTGAGCCATACCCGACAATGATGCGGCTTGGCTGCTATTCGATGTACGCAAGCCAACAAAAGAGAGCGCGATAATAAATGTCGAGCAGTTGGCTAATCCAAACAGTCCCACCCAAAAGATCGCAAACTCAGGCAAATACAGAAGACCAATCAATCCAACAAATACACTCGATGCACATAGAGTGATGAGCCATTGTTGATTGTCACTTTTGGCTAAGAACGGCAGTAACAGCAGCCCCGGAACCATAGTCGAAAATTGCAGAAATCCATAAATGTAGCCCGCGTCGATTTCGCTGTAGCCAAGATCGTTCAATATCTGTGGCAACCAGCCAGCCAAAGAGTAGAAGGTAAATGAGTTAAGCCCAAGCGCTAACGTTACTTGCCACGCTACGCCGCTTTTAATCATCTGTTTCATCGGCAGAGGTTTGTCTTGTTGCTTGTTATTGCTGGCCGAAGATGAGCGTTTTCTGATTTTAGGCAACCAGATCATCAAAGCTAATATTGGAAATACCAAGTTCATTAACAGCGCTAATTGCCAACCCGTGATCGTAAATAAGGTTAGATTTGAAAACGGCACCATCAAACTTGAGCCTAACGTCGAACCGATGCCCATCGTAAAGATGTACAGAGAAGTCACAGTAGCGATGCGTGTCGGGAAGCTAACTTTCACTACTACAGGCAACAACACATTACCAATCGCGATACCAAGCCCGATCATCACCGTGCCGATATACAAGGTTGGGGTTAACCCAGCAGAGCGCAGTGTAATACCCGTAGTGATCAGAACTAAGCCTAATAACAGGCTAGGCTCTAGACCAATTCGTTGGGATATCTTGGTGACTAATGGTGAGAATAAGGCAAAAGTTAACAGTGGCAAAGCTGTTAAGAAGCCTGCAGCCGATGACGTAAGGTTGAGGCCTTCCATAACCTGAGAAAGCACAGGAGCCAAGCTCGTAAAAGGCCCACGAAGGTTAAGTGCTAGGAATAGAATCCCTAACATCACGAAAATGCTATTACGAAGAGAGGCGCTCATAGGTTGTTCTACTGTTTGCTTATGAGAAGACAGGCTAGCCTACAGATCATTGAATGATTACACAAATACCGTTTAAATAGGTTTACTAATGATTGAACCTGCGCAGTACGCGCTTAGCCAGAAAAGTCACCCATGACTGTATTAAATATCGACAAGCTCATCTCGGACTTCCCACTGCTTCAACAATTGATTGCATTGGAAGAAGTGGTTTGGTTTAACCCAAATGTGACGACTCTGGAGCGCGGTTTGCTTTATGTGGGATTAGGCGAACAAGATATTCACGATGCGAGCATGAGGCTACAAAGGTTTGCTCCTTATCTAGCCAAGGCGTTTCCTGAAACTCAAGCGACCAATGGCATCATCGAGTCTGAGCTTATTGACATTCCATCTATGAAATCAGCATTGGGAGCACATTATCAGCAGCCTATAAAAGGGCGTTTGATGATGAAAAAAGACAGCCATTTGCCAATTTCAGGCTCAATCAAAGCTCGCGGTGGTATTTATGAAGTACTAGCGCATGCCGAGAAGCTTGCGATTGAAGCCGGGTTACTGTGTGAGAGCGATGACTACAGTAAGTTGCTCGAACCTGAATTCCGTGACTTCTTCCAACAATACAGCATTGCGGTAGGCTCCACAGGTAATCTAGGCATGTCGATCGGTATCATGAGTGCAAAATTGGGCTTTACTGTCTCTGTTCATATGTCGGCAGACGCGAGAGCTTGGAAGAAAAGCAAACTTCGTGAGCATGGCGTCAACGTTGTTGCAAATATGAGCTGCTAAAAAGATAAGTCATGATAGAAGAGTGTTGTTTATAGCTTGTACACACTCTTTCTCACCTCTAAATCCCACCTTAATTCAAACAATAACTTGCACAGATCGTTATCCAAAACACACATTTTATAAATTAAGTTTCTTAGATGTTCTAACTATCAGTTAGGTTGAGTGGCATTCAACTTGATAGGGATTGAGCAATGCAGACAAGACACATAAACACACCAGAAAAATTACTCCAGCGTTTAGATGCGATTGGGGAGTCTTTGGAAGCATCGGGTAAGGCTCATGCTTTGCTGGGATTGGGCTCAGTAGGTATTGAAACAGAACGACTTGATCAGTATTCAGATGTCGATTTTTTCGCAATAGTGCAAACAGGGCACAAGCAGTATTTCTTAGACAGTTTGCATTGGCTATCTGATATTCACTCAATCGACTACGCAGTGAGAAATACCGTCGATGGCTATAAAGTTCTGTACGCTGACGGAATCTTTTGTGAGTTTGCAGTGTTTGAACCCCACGAGTTAGCGCACATTCCGTTTGCTGAAGGGCGTATTGTTTGGCAGCAACATGAATTTGATACACAGTGTTGTGTTTCACCAATAAAAGGGGAGACAGACACTAATTCCCAAGATTGGATCATTGGTGAGGCTCTAACCAATCTTTATGTGGGTATGTCTCGTTATAACCGAGGCGAAAAGCTGTCGGGCAGTCGGTTCGTTCAATCTTACGCACTCGATCGTTTGATCGATCTTGTGGATCAAACTGAACAGTCTGAGCCTGAATTCGTTGATGAATTTATGTCGGATAGAAGGCTAGAAGCACGCTTCCCTAAGTTTGCCCAATTGCTACCAACCTTTACCCAAGGCTACGAGCGCACCGCTGAATCGGCACTTGCCCAACTAGCATTCCTCAACACCCACTTCGCCGTCAACCAAGCCATGTGTGACCGAATCTCTGAACTGTGTTCCAGTAAAGATTAAGCTTATAGCGTGTGAATCCCCAAGCCTAACTGACACCACCTTTCAGATGATAAGCGGCGGGCAACCTAATTGAGCTCTCGAATTATTATTCTTAAGCACTAAACCCGTACGCTTTTGTTTACTCTTCAAGACCGTGACTGTTCGTGTTTACTCCGCTTATCACTGGATGTCGTCAGCCAAATAAAATACAATCGAACAATGTTTTATTAATTCGTGCTTTATCATTATGATGAGAAACTTACTCATATTCATCGTTAGCCTGTTCTTCTTAACAGCCTGTTCTTCAACGAGTAATCATCAGCTAGACGACGAGACATTGAGCAACGAAGACGCTATGTCGAAAAGTATAGAGGGAGAGAGTAATCTCGAGACTTCAAAGGATACAAACGCTGAGACCAGCGTTGATTCTTCCCATGATTCAATCGTTAATCATCAACCACTCACTAACCTTGATTCAAATAAAGACACGATAGCTCACGCCAATGCAGAGCCAGAATCAGTGGAGCCTTCTCAAATAGAAGCGACAGAAACAACTGAAAGCGATGCTAAGAGTGGCGGTGAAAAAGGCATCGGAAGCTATTTTATTCGTCATAATAAACCGACTAAGACGGTGATTAAATCACTAGAGGGCGTGACAGATGCATTGAACGTCATGACGTTTGGGATATTTGCCACCGGTAACGGTTAAATCGTTAACTTAGAACCACAACCTAATAGATAGAATGAAACGTGAAGGCGAGCCAGATGGTTCGCCTTTTTTGATCTTCTAAATCTGGCCACCGTTCTTCCTAAGAATCGTGCTCACTTATCTGAGCGCTGAGTCAGGCGACGGTTAACGTAAATAGGAAATTATTCGTTCTGGAAGGGACTCGCCGAATTTACCCTGTTTGACTTGTTATATGCATCAAGGGTTCTAATACTCATCCCAAAGTAAGCAATGAAATCTAATCTTACAAAGACAAGCCTTATATTCACTTATGAGCATAGTAAGATGTTTGCTGTTAAGTCGGTTTGGGTTTAGTTATCAATATTCTAGGGAAGAAAAATGAAGAATAAGAGTGTGTTTTTAAGTGTCGCGATGGTGATATTGTCAGCTCATGCAAATGCATCAGATGCGAACCATGAGTCTGTATCAGATGGAGTTATCGTAGAACAAAGAGCGAAGCTTTCTGAAAATACCCAAGGGCAAGGTTTTGGACCGCAAGCTCCACGAGATTTGGGTTCATTAGAAGGTAAAAATACTAGGCTGTTCTCGGATGCCCCTGATTCAACAGCGATGAACTTATGTAATATTCACTTCCATAAAAATGCTGAGCATAAAGGTGGAGAGTTTACTCAATACGCTGGTAACGGTGATGGTAAGGGATTCCAGAGTGGCTTTAAATACACAGGCAAGCTGAGTTCTGCTGAGCTGAAACCATTTGAGGGCAAGGTTTGTCCGAGCGAGCATGGTTCTTTGCATTCGGGTGACACCATTGAAGTTCACTATGTTTATTCAACGGCGCAAGTTGAACCGGGTGAAACACTGGGTGCTTGTTTTAACGATGCGATTACCAACCCGCAACTGCGTGTAGAAACCCAAGTTTACGTATTAGTGAATGACGACAAAGCACCCGACTTTGAAGCGCTCGCTAAACATTCAAAAGTGAACGGCTTACACCAAGCACCAAACATCCCACAAGATACGGGCTCAGCGATCCAATACGCAGGCTCTACAACGGGTCCTGGTTATAATGAGCAAGGTTCACCTTTCCAAGTAACATGGAGCGTTAGACCACAAGTCGCGAAAGTAAATATCGCGACAGTAGGTAGCTGGTGTGAAGGCAATGACTTTAACGAAGATCACGCCCACGGTGTGAGAAATTTGGTGGTTAACCCTGAGTTGTTATCACCCATTCGTAACGACTAAACGATTCTGGCGAACAAAATGATTAAGGCGATGGGTTCGCCTTTTTAGTTGGATATAAATGCCATCGTTTAAACAGAGACTTGTTTGTTAGTCACAATGGTGCAATTATTTAACGAGTGATATTACTCAGATGCATGTCTTATGATGACTATCGAACAACAGCTTTCTCGGCTGGATCTAAACTTATTGGTGTCGTTAAGTGTTTTAATCAAAGAGAGGAACGTAACGCGAGCTAACGCCAACAGATGAACAGGATGTGGTTCGAATGAACCGAGACACCTACTACTCAATGGCAGTAATTAATGTATCAAAGGGGGCGACCGTCACGTTACCTGAGATCCCTGAAGGCAAGTACATGTCGATGGAAGTGATTACTGAAGATCACCGCATTCAGCCAATGCAATACGGTTCAGGCACATTTGATCTTTCTACTCATAGCGGTGATCACGTTTACGTCATTGTTCGTACCGACGCGACATTCTCGAAAAATGAAGTTCATGAAATCCAAGATAAAATGAGCATTGATGCAAAAGCGGATGGCGAGTTTACTGCTATGCAAGTGGATGAGAAATCTTTTGAAGAGGTAGAGACGAGCCTTAAGATGGAAATGCCAACAATACTTAAGCGAGATGGCGCTCAAGCGACATTTGGTATGTTTACCAGCCCTGAAGATGCTTCAAAAGAGATGTTTACCAAAGAGAAGTACGCAGTGGGTGCGGCTATCGGTTGGGGTGGCGCGCAGTTAGATGACAATATTTACGAAGTCTCAGGTAACTTCCTAGCAGACACTTGTCATCAGGCGACCTTTGATGACCCTAAAAACCAAGCGTTTTGGTCGGTAACGGTCTACAACAAGCAAGGTTTCATGTTTGGTGAAGTGGCGAACGTTAGCTCAAACACGGCTGAGAAAAATGCAGACGGCACTTACACAGTAAGCTTTGGTTGTGGTGATGATGCAGTAAACAACATCAAAACAGAGAACGATTCTGGTGTGTTTAACTTAGCTTTCCGCCATTACATTCCAAGCCAAAAAGTACGCGATGGATTCCGAGTGCTTCCTTACGTGAAAGCAGTGAACTAATGTTGCAATAGTCGTACAACGATTGATAGATACGCGCTATTACCCGTGGTAGTAGCGCGTTTTTTATGGGTTCTATTTCATTTCTTGCTTTCTTAAGTAGAGAGACACAAAGTGCGAGTCAAAAAATGGTCTAACTTTGGTTATACGCAGCGTGCCTCAGTTCAAATAAATCAATTAAACCTTCTTCCATCGATACTTTCAGTTTCCCCACGTATTTGTTCGAATTTAAACCCGCTGACACCTTATGTGACAACGCTTCCAGTTATCTTTGATGCCTCTAAAGGGAACAAATACCACATACCAGCGTTATAAAAACCGATAGCCGTGGAGTGCTATGAGTCCTATTTGAGGTGTATAGTTATAGGTAATTCATTGGGTTATCGAATATTTAAGTTATCAAAAGATGCGGATGTCATGAAGAAAAACGGATTTACTTTAATGGAATTAATCATCGTGATCGTGATACTCGGAGTACTAGCGGTAACGGCTGCTCCAAGATTCCTTGGTATTCAGGAATCAGCGAGAGAAGCGGTACTTGAAGGTGTTGCGGGTGCGATGGAAGGGGTGATCACACAAGTAACCTCTAAGGCCATTATTGCTGGGCTTAACCCTAGTGCAGAAAACCCAGATGACCAAAGTAACTATGTGATCGATTTCGGTATCGGCCGAGTTGAGGTCGACTGGGGAACGCTATGTCCTGAAAGTGAGGGGGATGAAGGTGACGAACTTGATATGATTGATTTTCTGACGCTATCTGAAGATGACAATTTAACATCGGCTGTTGGAAATCGACACACTGTCGTTGGGTACACTCATTCATTTAGTGAAGCTGACCTTGACAGCAATAACATAACTGATGATGCCTTACCTTCGGGTTGTTATGTTATCTATGATTCTTTTGGTCGAACGAATGGGAGCGAATGTCCTGAGGGCGGCTGTGAATGTACCGTTCGTGTAGTGAACGACGAATGTTAACCAGAGCAGCTAAACGATTCTATTTAGATTAAAGCTTATTCGAATTCAATAAAAAAGCGCGTTATTACCAAATGGCAATAACGCGCTTTTTTGTATTAGCTTATAGGTCTATCTTAGTTTGCCAATGGAGCACTTGCTGGTGGCAAGTTACGCTTCTTAATTACGTATCGCAAGCGAAGCAACATCAATGCAGCTGATACGCTTAATCCCGTTAGAATACCAATCCAAAAGCCTTCTTCACCCATTGCTGGAACAATGTGGTCTGTTAAGCCCAACACCATGCCAAGTGGTAGTGCCAAGCCCCAGTATGAAGCGATAGCTAAGATCATCGGGATCTTAGTATCTTTATAGCCACGAAGTGCGCCGTTAGCAGACGTTTGCAATGCATCGCTGAACTGGTACATCGCAGTAAAGGTCAATAACACTGCTGCCGTTGCGCTGATTACTGGGTCTGTCGTGTAAAGCCTAATGATTAATTCAGGGAACAGTAGGAACATTGCTACCGACAGCAACGAGATTAACGCTGCAACTAAGATACCGACTTTACTACGCTCAATCGCGCCAAGTTCATCTTTTTCACCCAAAGCGTGCCCAACACGAATCGTAATACCAAAAGAGATACTCATCGGAATCACGTAAGTCAGGCTCGAAATGTTGAGTGCAATTTGTGCGGCTGCTACGTTCTCAGCGCCAATACGACCAATCATCAGTGCGATTACCGCAAAGATGCTGCCACACACTGCAATGTTCATCCCGATAGGTAAACCTAATCTTAGAAGGTGAAGCATTTCTTTTGCTTTTGGCTTCGCATCTGAAAAGTTGATGATGGTCTTGTAATGGTGATGACCTTTAATGTAGGAATACAGCATTCCTGACATTAACCAATAAACCAAGCTTGTCGCCCAACCACAACCCACAGCGCCCATTTCAGGGAACCCAAATTTACCGTAGATAAGCACGTAGTTGACCGGAATATTCACCAATAAACCAACCACAGAAATGATCATTGGTACTTTGGTGTTGTTCATACCTTCACAGAAACCATTCAAGGTGTAGAACAGGGCAATCCCCGGCACACCAAAGGCTAAGGCAAACGCATAGTCACTGCCGATAGGGATGATCTCAGCGGCAACCCCAATCCATTCTAAGATCGGTTTCGCACTCACCAAGTAAGCGATGAGTAATACGCTAGCAATTAATGCCAACCAAACCATTTGGAAGAATTCAACAGAGATACTTTGAAAGTCACGTGCGCCACGGTGGTAAGCGACAACAGGCGTTAGCGCCATAATCACGCCACGCAGTAGCAGCAATACAGGAATCCAAAGGCTAGTGCCGAGTGCAATTGCGGCGAGGTCGGCAGGGCTTACTTGGCCAGCCATTGTCGTATCGACAAATCCCATCGCTTGGGTCGCTATTTGAGTCAAAATGATTGGAACCGAAAGATGCATAAGTGCACCCGATTCACGAGTAAAAGGACGAAGTTTCGTTAGCATGGAAGTTCAAAACACCAATATAAATGCACCAGTGATGGCAGGATGGCCGGTGTGCATTTTAGGATGTGCCCCGTTGGGCGGGCGACAATATAAACACCTTACCGTATAGGGTCAAGCATTGGATTTATTGAGTTCAAGTTGCTCTGATATATACCGCCACGTCTTAGCTTCAAATCTAGTGCTGGATAACTCTCCTATTGCCACAATGCCAGCAGAAACACAAATAACCCAATTCCAAGCGTGACTTTTAAAAGTAAGCCAAGAGGGGCTCCACCTTTTGGCGCTTTATTGCAACATCCCATAATCGTTTCCTAGTTATATTGAGCTCGTGAGTTGACCTTAAACCTTCCCCTTACAGTAAGGTCAATAAGTTTATAAAACTTAACCAAATTAACCTTTCTTATCGTGTTGGATTCGTTAAGATAAATCCAAAGTCTGCGATTAGAAGTGTGAGGATAATGTGTTGATAGAAAAGTGGTTAGAGATCGATGGTGATCAGCTTTATTGCTTGTCGACTGATATCAAAGAGTCTCAGGAAACACTGGTGTTGATTCATGGGTTGGGTGAGTCGCATTTATGTTTTGCCGATGTGTTTGACTGGCTACCGAATTACAACTTAGTCATGTTCGACCTGTGTGGTTATGGCTATTCTCCTGCTTCGAATATATCCCACTCAACAGAAACTCAAGCAAATCGAATATTGAAAGCACTCGACTTATTGAGCATCCATGGTTGCTTTCTACTTGGGCACTCTTGGGGAGGCGATACATCGACGTTGATTTGTGAATACGACACGAGAGGCATCGTGCGTGGTTTCATTAATGCTGAAGGCGGACTGCACGAAGAAAGCATCATCCTATCCCAGATTATTGCAGATACATATTCTGAACTAAGCACTGACGAGTTTGCGAGCTGGGTGAAAGGAGAAGGTTTCTCAAAACGTTTTCCCATGGCTTGGGGACACGGAGCAGGTGTTAAGTATCTTTCGTCAGTTAGAAGATGTGAGCCAGAGGTTCTTGGTCAAACCGCCAGTGAAATCTACGGACAACATGCGACTCAAGATATCCGTGGCGTGGTTGGCTGGGGACAAATTTTCGAAAACTTATCCATACCTAAAGTATATTTTTGGGGTGCTGACAGCCTAGAGGGTTGTGAGCGTGCGAAAGAGTTTATTAGTACGTTAGACAACGTTTCATTTGAGGGCGCAAACCATTGGGTGCAAAACGATCCGGCCAAGTTCTATGCGGAAGTAGATAAGTTTATTACTGGCGTTACAAATAGAACCAAAACTTAGATATTCAACAACGATAATAGAAAGTCTATATGTGGATTGTTGGTTAGCTGGTGTCGTCTTATAATTAAGTTTGTGACCACAAGGACTGATTCCAAACAGCAAATTTCATGGAAATCTGTAATTAAGATTGTGACTTACCTGTCAAGCGACCTGAGATCACCTTGATACTCACTTAATTAAGTTTGTGACTAGTAGACTTGGTTGTGAAGTCAACGACCTCGAACCTTTGCTTATGAACTGTATCCTCCCCATGAACCCACGGGGCGACTTGTCAGTGTTTGAAGTTCCAAGGTAGGAGTGCGTCGATATCAGGCTCTTCTTTCGCCAGCTCTTTCATGCACTTGACCATGTAGTCGTAGAGGATAAGACCGTTAGCTTTCGCGGTCTCGATGATGCTGTAAAGCATCGCGCTCGCATCAGCACCGTTTGGTGTGTTGGAGAATAGCCAATTTTTCCTGCCAATGACCAGTGGTTTAATTGCGCGCTCAGCGCGATTATTGTCGATAGATAAGTGACCATCGTCGATATAACGAATGAGTTTAGGCCACTGCCCGAGCGTGTACTTTATCGCTTTACCTAATGGGCTAGAGCCTATCACCTTCTGGGTTGTCATCCATTCGTAAAGCTCATCCAGTATCGGCTTGGCATACGCTTGACGCTCTGCTTTTCGCTCTTGGGCAGGCGCACCTTTTAAGCGCGATTCTATCCCGTAGAGTTTTTGGATTTTAGCCAGCGCTTTATCAGCCTTGCCCGACTTACCTTTACCTTGAAGCTTCTTCGCATCCATGAACTTGCGACGAGCATGCGCTAAGCACCCCACATTGGTGACTTGATGCAGACCATCATAAGCCGCGTAGCCATCGGTTTGTAGATAACCGTTGTAGT
>NZ_JBFSUX010000036.1:0-46439 GCF_041467595.1 Vibrio sp. 10N.247.311.13
CGCTTGTACGGTGGTGTGAGAGGACGGAGGCCGTGAGGCCTCCTCCTACTCGATTATAGAGAAGGGGATTGACCTTAATGAATGTGGTACGCGATCACAAAATCAATAAACAATCTCACTTTCTCTGGTAGATGATCTTTGTGGTTATAAAGCATGTAGATATCACGAGGGTTAGCGCTCCAGTCTTCTAAGACTTGCACTAAGCTGCCATCTTCAATGTATTCACGAATCATCACGTCAGGCATTAGGGTGATACCTAGGCCTTCTGAGCACGCTTGTCTCACGACATTAAGCGCGTTAGCGTTGAAACGGCCTTTCTCGCTATTTAC
Organism: Vibrio sp. 10N.247.311.13; assembly: GCF_041467595.1. NCBI lineage: Bacteria > Pseudomonadati > Pseudomonadota > Gammaproteobacteria > Vibrionales > Vibrionaceae > Vibrio > Vibrio sp. 10N.247.311.13. Next base: position 330 of record NZ_JBFSUX010000036.1, read on the forward strand.
CACCGTCTCTTCATTCGAATTACTCAGCTGCCACTTAATTAGCGGGTAGCCTTTGAGTAGCGAATGGTTCGCTAGCTCTTCAGCATGGCTTGGAGCTGGGTTCTTCGCTAAGTATTCAGGGCTCGCGATAAGAATATCTTTGACTTCACTGATTTTTCGAGCGATTAGGCTTGAATCACGCTGCGGGCCGACACGGAAAATTACGTCCCACTCCGTTGGATCCAGCTGATCCGCTTGGTTGTTCATCATCAGCTCAATATTGATATCAGGGTATTGAGTCATGAATTCACTGAACATTGGCATCATCATGCGCTTGGTCAGGTTTGAGGGTGCCGTAATACGAATCTTACCGGAAGCGCCTTTGCACACGTCAGTTAACTCTTCTGCAGTAGAAGAGAGACGTTGCAATAGCGGAGAGCATTCATTGAAGAAACGTTCGCCTGCCTCTGTTAAAGAAAGTTTACGCGCGTGTCTATTGAGAAGCCTAAGGTTCAAAGAATCTTCTAAGGCTTGGATGCGTCGTGTGATGGTCGCAACCGGAATCATAGTCTTGCGCGATGTTGCGGTGTAGCTCCCATTTTCAACGACGAGTCGAAAGAGGTTTAAATCATCTAATTTCATAAATCCAGACACATTTGTTTACAATCTCATCTAATTTATACGTAACAGTGAGATCAATGTTTGCGTTACGTCAACTCGTTGCACTATTTACAAGTATTCCAACCCTCGTCACGAATTACCAGCAAAGAGTGCAAATTTGTGTATTTAGCATTTTATTACTAAGTTTTATATTAGTTCTTAGAACAGATAACAATAATAATTCGACTTAGTTTTGTGAGGTTATAGATTATGTACAAAACTCACAGTCAGCCAGTAATGACCTCGGCTCAGGAAGTAATTAACCAAAAATGCGTGATGTTGGTTGATGATGATCCTATTTTTCGCCGTATAACCAGCGCGTACCTAGACAAGGTGGGTTATAAAGTGGTTGAGGCTGAAAATGGACTGGACGCTTTGCAGAAACTTAGAGACTCAGCGCCAGATTTAATTGTGTGTGACTTATCAATGCCAATACTTGATGGCATAGAGCTTGTGGAAGAGATCAGTTTAGAGTACCCGTCACTGCCTATGATCGTTGTGTCTGGCACTGATGATATGTCTGACGTGGCGAAAGCCTTGCGATTTGGTATTAAAGACTTCTTGGCGAAGCCGTTAGAGGATCACCGTCACCTAGGAAGTGCGATTGCGAATACATTGACAGATTCGTTCGATAACATTTCAGACCAACGAGATTTTTCGAGCCAATGGTTCTGTGTGGATGATGGGGGAGAGATCCCTGAAGACCAAGAACTGCATTGGCACCTGAATTACCTTCAAGATAACCCAAGCGCAGCAAAAGACTTACTGCATGCGCTGCTTCCAGAGAAAGATACGCGACAAGGCTCATGGCGTTGCAGTTACCGGTTACTGCAATCAACAGAGATGATGCCACTTGTGTTTGACTATGCGTGGATGATGAACGGGCAGTTTGCTTTTTACCTCGTCGACTCATCGTCGTCTGATAATGGCGGCTCCGCGACAACATTGTTAGTGAGAGCGCTGTTCCACGATTACATAAGAAACAGAAAAGATTTTAATGTTGATCTCAAAGATATTGCTGAAATCTTAGAGAAGGGGATTCGTTGCTCTAAATGCTCCACCCCAGTGAATGCCTTGTTTGGTGTTGCTGACCTTGCCGAGGGAACCATCTCCATTTTGCCTGCGGGTCTAGACGGGCAATGGTCGAATGGTGAATTGAATCAATATATTGCAGCAGGTGAGCGCTTGGGTGAGAACTGCAAGAAGAACTTTATTACGCGGGACCTTCCGATCGAACAGGGCTGCCAACTGTCGTTGAGCCTACTTGGAGCGGCAAGTTTTAGTTTAGACATACACCAAGGGTCTACTGATTAACCCTATATTTCCTCGGTTTTTGTGAATAATTGATTAAGGTATAGTTGCGCAAATGGTGTGGCTATGCCTTTTTTGTTAAATGTCGATTTAGCAAAGCGGGTTTGGTTCGCCGGATACTTACCTTCACTAACAAAAACAAGAAGCAATCATGGCAGATAACAAAGACTTTCAAGACCCGTTTAATGTATTCTACTTTTTAGGATTTTTAGCCGCATTTTTAATGATTCCATTGCTACCAGCAACACTTACGTTGATCCGCGTATTCAATGGTTACGCAACATTCTAGTTAAGCTGTCGTCGCCGATTGGTGATAGCTAACTCAAGGAGGCCACAATTAGCGTTCGAGTTTTAAGCCTCAATATTGCTGGTGGCCTTTGTATATTTCTCGCAGTTCTAGGGATAGTTTTGCCCGTTCTGCCAACCACTCCTTTTCTCCTTCTTGCCAGCGCATGCTTCATGCGAAGCAATCCGAAAGTTCATAAATGGATGCATGAGCACAAAACGCTGGGTCCTTTGCTGAACAATTGGTATCAACACGGTGCCGTCACCAAACAAGTTAAAACGCGTGGCGTATTCTTTATCTTGTTGAGTTTTGCGTTATCCATCTACTTTGCCCCTATCATTTGGGTCAAGGCTTTCCTAATTTGTGTACTTGTTATTCTTCTCACATGGTTTATGCGACTTCCAACCCATGAGTTGGTTGCTGACAGCAAAGAAAATCACTACCATTAAGCCAGTGTGCCTGCTTGTATAGCGGGCGTTTATTATTTCAGCAATCAGAGTTATGACTCTCGTTGCAATGAATACCAATCGTACCTTTCCTTAATTCCGAGCGTTGATGTTTGATTCGTTAACGAGAGTTTGGAAAGCGGCCTAATGAAGTGCATAAGATTATGAACACAGAAAAAATCTCTCTGATCAAAGCAAGCATCAAAAGCATTCCTGATTACCCTAAAGCGGGTATTTTGTTCCGTGACGTAACAAGCTTGATGGAAGATCCAGTAGCTTACAAAGCGACTATCGACCTGCTAGCGGAAACATACAAGGACATGGGCTTTACTAAGATCGTTGGTACTGAAGCTCGTGGTTTCCTATTTGGTGCGCCTTTGGCACTTGAGCTAGGTGTTGGCTTCATTCCTGTTCGTAAGCCGGGCAAGCTGCCTCGTCAAACTGTGGCACAATCTTATGAGCTTGAGTACGGCACCGACACTCTAGAAATCCATACTGATGCTATCGTTGAAGGCGATAAAGTGTTGATGGTTGATGATTTGCTAGCAACGGGCGGTACGATTGAAGCAACAACAAAGTTGATTCGTCAGCTTGGTGGTGTGGTAGAACACGCTGCATTTGTTATTAACCTTCCAGAAATCGGTGGTGACAAGCGCTTACAAGGCTTAGGTCTAGAAGTGTTTAGCATCTGCGAATTCGACGGTCACTAATCCTTTTCGGAATTATTCATGAGCTATCTTGCGTTAGCGCGAAAATGGCGACCAACCAAATTCAAAGAAGTGGTTGGTCAAGCCCATGTTTTAACAGCATTAGAGAATGCCCTTAGCCAGAACAGGTTGCACCATGCATACCTGTTCAGCGGTACACGAGGTGTCGGTAAAACGACCATCGGCCGTTTGTTTGCTAAAGGGCTCAACTGTGAAACAGGCATTACCTCAACACCTTGTGGTGAATGTGCAACCTGTAAAGAAATCGATGAAGGTCGCTTTGTTGACCTACTTGAGATTGATGCGGCATCACGTACTAAGGTAGAAGATACCCGCGAGCTTCTGGACAATGTTCAGTACAAGCCTGCACGTGGTCGCTTCAAGGTTTACCTAATCGATGAAGTCCACATGCTTTCTAGGCACAGCTTTAATGCGCTTCTAAAGACCTTAGAAGAGCCGCCTGAGTATGTGAAATTCTTGCTCGCAACAACGGATCCACAGAAGCTTCCAGTGACTATCTTGTCGCGTTGTTTGCAGTTCCACCTTAAGCCGATCAGCGTTGATAATATTCACGAGCAGCTCGATCATATTCTTGAACAAGAAGATGTGACGTCTGAGTCTCGTGCGCTTGGAATGATTGCTCATGCTGCTGATGGCAGTATGCGTGATGCACTAAGCCTTACAGACCAAGCTATCGCATTAGGTAACGGCAATGTCGTAACAGATACTGTTGCTCATATGCTTGGGACACTGGATACCGACCAAGCTATCCACTTGCTTGAAGCGATTAGCAGTAAGCAGCCGCAACAAGCGATGGCGTGTATCCAAAGCCTTGCTGAGAACGGTGTTGAGTGGGACGGTTTGCTGAATCAGCTTGCGACTCAACTGCATCGTCTTGCGATGTTCCAAGCTTTGCCATCTACACTAGATAAGGCACAGCCTGACGCTGAGAAGCTTGAACTGTTGAGTAAGGCACTAAGCCCTCAAGACATTCAGCTTTACTACCAGATCGTATTGAAAGGTCGTGAAGACTTACCGTTATCGCCAACTGCTCGTGTTGGTATTGAGATGGTAGTTTTACGCATGTTGGCCTTTAGACCTGCTGAACAAGCGGTTGCTACTGCAATCTCGACTCAGTCGGCAAGCCCAGCGCCAGTTCCAGCAGCTCAAGCTCAGAACGTTGCTCAGTCAGTGAGTCAACCTGCGCCAATGGCAGCTCCGAGACAGCCTCAGATGCAACAACAGGCGCCTCAACAGCAAGCTATGCAGCAGCAACCGGTGCAACAGGCTCCGCAGCAGAATCCAGCACAGTATTCAGATTCGCAAGGTTACGCTGATCATTCAGGTAACCAAGGTTATCCAGAACAGGATTACCCGCATAGCCAGTATGACGCGCCTCCTGCTTATGATGAGCGTCCAAGCTACGGTGCAGATCAGCCTCAGCAGCAACAAACGAATTATCAAAACCAGAGCCCGGTTCAACAGCCAAGCGTTGCACCTTCTGCTCCGCAAGAGCAGCCGGCGCGTGCAACTTCGCCTGTGAGTGGTTTACGCCACCAATTACGTTCTCAACGTAGAGGCAGCGCGGCAACAGAAAACAAAGGCTCGGCGCCAAAAAAGGCTAAAGCGACACCAGCTAAAACTTCAGTACTTGATCGAGTTGCTCAGCAACACGGTGGTTCTGAGCGGGTGTCGCCAGCTTCTTTATCAGCCTCTTCGACAGAAAATGTGACCAACGATAATGAACCTTATCGCTGGAAACCGTCTAAACCTGTAGTGAAAGAGGTGAGCAAAGAGCTTACACCTACTCAGATCAAGCGTGCGTTAGAGCATATTAAGACACCAGAAATGGTCGACAAATTGCTTCAAGAGTCGATTGCTCAAGATGAATGGTCCGCCACGATTCAAAAGCTAGAGACAGCCAAGCTTGTTGAACAGTTAGCATTGAACTCAGTGTTTGCTAAAAACGACACATCAATCACTTTAACGTTAAGAGCGAGCCAAGCTCACTTGAATACGGACCGTGCACAGAGTGAATTATTGCAGTCTCTCAATACTGTGCTTGGAGAAGAGTGTCATTTGAGTGTTGAAATCGGTGATGGTGGAGAAACGCCGCTAGAATTACGAGAAAGGTTGTACCAAGGTAAGTTGAAAGACGCGTTTACCGCTTTAGAAAACGATGCCAACGTACAGTTCATTGAAAGACGTTTTGCCGCTGAACTCGACAGAGACAGCGTTCGTCCTATCTAGAACGTTTTCTTGTTTAGTGACCGGCATATCATCCCAGATAAGCAAATCTGAGAACTGAACATCGAGGGGTTGAATCACACTGTTTTAACCCCCATTTAAGCTCGTATAGCTTAATTAATTTTAATAAACCAATTAGACCAGAGAGTATTAACATGTTTGGTAAAGGCGGTATGGGCAACATGATGAAGCAAGCCCAGCAAATGCAAGAGCGCATGCAAAAGCTTCAAGAAGAAATCGCAAATATGGAAGTTACAGGTGAGTCAGGTGCTGGCCTTGTAAAAGTAACGATCACTGGTAGCCACAGCGTTCGCCGTGTTGATATCGATGAAAGCCTAATGGAAGACGATAAAGAGATGCTTGAAGATCTTATCGCTGCTGCTTTCAACGATGCGGCTCGTCGCGTTGAAGAAACTCAAAAAGAGAAAATGGCTAGCGTAACTGGCGGAATGCAACTTCCACCAGGTATGAAGATGCCTTTCTAAGTAACTTATTCTTAAAGGTTAATTCAGGTGGTGGTTTGTGTTGAACAGGCTATTACTTGAACATTAGAACGGTTAAATATGCGTACCAGTCATATGCTGGAGCATTTGATGGAGGCCTTACGTTGTCTACCTGGGGTTGGCCCCAAGTCGGCGCAGCGTATGGCCTTTCATTTGTTACAGCGCGATAGAAAAGGCGGCCTACAATTGGCTGAAGCTCTTAGCCAAGCAATGACCGAAATTGGTCACTGTAATGAGTGCCGTACTTTTACTGAAGAAGATACTTGCCACATTTGTACCAATCCTAAACGTCAGGAAAATGGTCAAATCTGTGTAGTAGAAAGCCCTGCAGACATTGCAGCAATAGAAGCGACTGGCCAATATTCAGGCCGTTACTTTGTATTGATGGGCCACCTTTCACCACTTGATGGTATTGGTCCAAGTGACATCGGTCTCGATGTTTTGGACTACCGCCTGCGTCGTGGTGATATCTCTGAAGTAATCCTAGCGACTAACCCAACAGTTGAAGGGGAAGCGACAGCGCACTACATTGCTGAGCTATGTAATGCCCATGAAGTGAACGCTAGCCGTATCGCTCATGGTGTTCCCGTTGGTGGTGAGCTAGAGCTGGTGGATGGCACCACGCTTTCGCACTCCTTACTCGGTCGTCATAAGATCTAAAAAAGCCGCTTGGTGAAGCATCACTAAGCGGCTTTTTCTTTTATTGCTTTAGACGTTTTTCAGCGCTTAATCTGAACCTCTCACCGCTTTGTATATCATCGCGCCAATCACGGCACCAATAATCGGTGCAACCCAGAATAGCCACAATTGCGAAACGGCCCAATCACCGACAAATACAGCCACGCCGGTACTTCGAGCAGGGTTCACAGAGGTGTTGGTTACAGGAATACTGATAAGGTGAATCAAGGTCAAACAGAGACCAATCGCAATGGGTGCAAACCCAGCAGGCGCTTTTGAATCAGTTGCGCCCATGATCACGAATAGGAATACCATGGTCATGACCACTTCACAGACCAGTGCAGCGGTAAGTGAATAGCCGCCCGGTGAGTGTTCACCATAACCATTGGAAGCAAAGCCAGAGGCAGCTGCATCAAAGCCAGCTTGGCCTGAAGCAATCACAAATAGCACGCCGCCCGCGATAATACCGCCAATCACTTGGGCAATAATATAAGGCGCAACATCCTTGCCATCAAAGCGACCACCACTCCATAGACCGATGGTGACAGCAGGGTTGAGGTGGCAACCGGATATATGACCAATAGCGAAAGCCATAGTGAGTACGGTTAAACCAAAGGCAAGGGAAACTCCGAGTAGACCAATTCCCACATCAGGGAAAGCCGCGGCTAAGACGGCACTACCACAACCGCCTAACACCAACCAAAACGTACCGAACATTTCTGCGATATACTTATTCATAACTATCCTTATTAATCTTTACCAGTATCAATAAGATAGTTTAGATTTCGCAGAAGTGAGAAATCTTGTGTATATAGTTGAAAGAAAGAACAGAGAATCTTATGTAATCACTTCGAACTCGCACTAAAGATCGTTAAGGTCAGTCGTATTCTATCGCTATTTTAGCAAGTAAGAGTGACCTGATAATTAGCCGTATTTGTGTCAGTATTCTTTTTATTTAAACTACGATGAGTTGATAAAAATTAAGTAAGTTCTACTTCTACCAACACCCCAAAGTGATCTGATACAACCGGATAAAAATCGTGATTAAAAATCACCTTATGCTGCTTTACCACTACAGGCTGATTACTAAGTACTAAATCAATGCGTAACGCTTGGCTATTTTGCTCCCAACCATCAATGTTTTTAATGACAGTGGTTCCATCATCTTTGATTTCAGCAACTTCATAACAATCCATCAAACCGCGTTGTAATACGTAATCATAGCCTTCATTACGTATATGGCTTGGGTTGTTGAAATCGCCTAATAGAAAGCTCAACTCTGTTGGTAAAGTTGCCTTGATTCGGTCGAACTGATCCTCAAATGAGTTCTCTGAGTCATTCCACCAGCCACAATGACAATTATAAAGATTAAAATCACCCTGTTGAGAGGTCACTTTAATACGCACTGCTCGCCGATGTTTCCAAAAGCTCACATCATAGTTATCACTTAAATCAATGACCTCATGTTCGACAATCGGTAGTCGCGTTAAAAATGAGAGCCCCTCTTGATATACTTCATAACTTTGATGAACGAAATCCCACGTAAGTTGGTAGTGATGACCGTATTCCATGAGTTTTTTCTGTAATAAATAACCATAGTTATTCGCCAACACAGTGTGATTGGTTAATATATTGGCATCAACGGCCGGGCTATCTTGATGTTGATTCACTTCCTGTAATGCAACCACATCGCACCCTTGCTCGATAATGGCTTGCGCGACCACATCTAACTTTTCTAGCTGTTTTTCTTCTTGCCAACTGTGGGTATTTAGTGTCATTAACTTCATTATTATTCACTTATTTATTCTAGTGAGATAAAACGCAGCGCACGGCTGCGTTTCTCGAGGTTATTTGATCTAAAAAGAATTACGCAGGTTGTACTGAATATTTCTCTATTAACTTAGATTTAATAACATCCACCCCAGGGCCATAAATAACTTGTACACCCTGTTCTTTAATCACAGCACCAAGAGCCCCTGTCGGCTTCCATGACGCATATTCAGCAACCAACTTTGGATCATTAACTGTAATACGCAAGCGAGTCATACAAGCATCAATCTCAGCAATATTGGCACGGCCACCTAAATTCTGAATAATAATGTTCATCTTCTCATCTTCTGACATCGATTCTGAGCTTTCATCCAGGTAGTTACCCATACGACCCGGTGTTGGTAACTTCAATTTCACGATTAGGAAGCGGAACAATCCATAGTTAACCACAAAGAAAACAATAGAAACTAATGCAAAGCGAACCAGATCACCACCGATGCCCGCTGAAACCATCATAGGTATACGAGTGAGTAACTCAATCAAACCAAAGGCATGTACACGTAGGTCCATCACATCGACCAACGCAAATGCAACTCCTGTTAACACAGCATGTGCAACATACAAAACGGGAGCGATAAACATAAACATGAATTCAATAGGCTCAGTCACACCGGTTAATAACACAGCAAGACAGGCAGATAAGAACATTGGCTTATATTGTGCGCGCTTATCACTATCAACACAGTGATACATCGCAAGTCCAATGCCAATCAATGAAGAGGCTGCGATAATAACTTGGCCTGCTTTAAAGCGTGCTGGGTGCACCGTATCTAACAGGTGTTGGTAAGTTGTCGGATCGCTTAATTTAAGATTATTTAAATCGCTGACCCAAGCAAGCCATAATGGATCTTGACCATAAACACTTGAGCCCGCATTCATCCCAGTCAAAAGCTCATAAGTACCACCCAACTCGGTGTAATTCATTGGAATAGTTAAAGTGTGGTGTAAACCAAATGGCAGTAATAAACGCTCTAACGTACCATACAAGAAAGGAGCAGTGATCGGCGCAGTGTCTTTAGAGGTAGCAATCCATTGACCAAAATCATTAAGCGTACCTTGAATTAAAGGCCATATTACAGATAAACCAAACGCAATAATCAGCGAATAGAAAATAACAACAAAAGGTACAAAACGCTTACCGTTGAAAAATGCTAATGCCTGAGGTAAGCGAGCGAAGTCATGATAGCGGTTAAATAAGTTGGCACCTAAATAGCCAGACATAATACCGATAAACACACCCATATTTAGGGCAGGAGCACCCAAAATATTCGTGAAGAATTGAGAGACAGGTAACTCAGAACCAAATAGGCTCATCACAACCGCTTCTGGGTCACTGAGCATAGCGTTATCCACGCCCAATATAACCCCAGTGATACGGTTGATTAAGATGAAGGCAATTAGCGCGGCAAATGCGCCACCTGCACGCTCTTTTGCCCACGAGCCACCAATCGCGACCGCAAATAATAGGTGAAGGTTAACAATGATCCCCCAACCTATGTTTTCCATTATAGCGCCTAGTGTTTCAATGGCACCAAACCCACCCGCATACATTGCGACCACTTTACCTAGTGATATCATGATACCAGCGGCAGGCATCACCGCGATAACAACGATAAGGGACTTCCCAAATCGTTGCCAAAAATCAAACGATAGTAACTTACTCATAAATAGTTCCTTGATTTAAATACAGGCTAACGTTATCAGCGCCTAGCCATAAATATAATTTAGTGCTTTCTTGCAAATATATACGCGGCATAAGCGGGGGCTATTTGCGTTGTTATAAAATCTGAGCGAACGTGTTCATTGTTAATATTCTGATTATCAAGCATTAACTCGCCTAATTGGGTGCAGTCGATATCAACAACGCTCTCTTGTGGACTTAAATTGGTAATAATGGTCCATGTCATATCTTGAGCAACACGTTGATAAACATAGATATTAGGATCGTTAGCTAGCAGTAATTGATAACGGCCAACCACTAAGCTTTCATGTGACTTACGCAAAGCAATCAACTGCTTATAGAAACCTAAGATCGAATTTGGATCTTGCTGTTGTTGCTCAACATTGATATCTGCATACTGTTGATTCACCGAGAACCAAGGTTGCACCTCAGAAAAACCGGCAAAATCCTGGTCATTCCATTGCATTGGCAAGCGACTGTGGTCGCGGGATACTTGATTTAACAAGGCTAAGATATCGGCATCGCTCTGACCTTGTTGCGATAGCTTTTGAATTAAATTTCTCGCAGACACATCGTTAAATTCGTCAAGAGAAGTAAACTGATGATTTACCATACCAATCTCTTGGCCCTGATAAATAAATGGAGTTCCTTTCATCAAGAAATAACAACTCGCTAACGCGGTAGCACTGGCATACCTAGAGTTAGGATCGGCAAAAGTATCAATACTACGAGCTTGATCGTGGTTTTCTAAATAAAGCGCATTCCAGCCTTTACCTTCTAAGGCATCTTGCCAACGCGATAAAATGCGTTTGAACGCCACGAGATCGAAATTCTCGTTGCTTTGTTCTTCCGACCATAGCTTCATGTGTTCAAACTGAAAAATCATGTTAAAAACACCACCTTGATCGTGCTCGGTCGCTTCAGCAACCCAAGGCAATGCGTTGTCGGCCGTCACCCCATTGGCCTCACCAACGGTCACGATATCAAAAGGCGAAAACGCCTGCTCTTTTAACTCATACAGATGTTTTTCAATCCCTGCCACATTCATATGATAATCGAATGAAGAGACATAGTTTTCACCCTTTGGATTGGGTAAAGAGGGTAAACCAGCTTGTTTTTGAATATGGCTAATTGCATCGACACGGAAACCATCAATACCTCGTTCCAACCACCAATGAATCATTTTAAATAGTGCTTGTTTAACTTCAGGGTTTTCCCAATTAAGATCTGGCTGTTTTTTAGAAAATAGGTGCAAATAATATTGTGCAGTTTTGTCATCATATTCCCATGCACTACCATGAAAAATACTTTCCCAGTTATTTGGTTCGCAAGTCGGCTTTTCAGCTGTAGGCTCACAACCATCACGCCAAATATACCAATCACGCTTAGGGCTATCTTTGTTATCTCGCGATTCGATGAACCATGGATGCTCATCGCTAGTGTGGTTTATCACTAAATCCATAATAATGCGAATGCCACGTTCATGAGCAGCAGTGATTAATTTATCCACATCCTCAAGGGTTCCAAAGTCAGGATGAATCGCTTGATAGTCACTGATATCGTAACCGTTATCATCATTCGGTGATGCGTAGAATGGGCAGATCCATATTAAATCAATGCCCAAATCAGCAAGATAATCTAGCTTAGCAATGATCCCATTGATGTCACCAATACCGTCCTGGTTTGTATCATAAAAACTACGGGGATAAATTTGGTAGGCAGTTGCTTTCTTCCACCACGCGAGTGGTTTTGAGTGTAGATTATTAGCGAGTGTCATCGGTTATACTATGTGTGTTATCGTTAACACATAGTGTTAAATGGAACCTATTTGGACTCAATACAATTTCAGAGAAACTGTGAACTTTCTCTCATTCTTATGTCGAATGTGCCTTCAACGGAACTGAAATCGCGCTTGAGCAATTTTTTGACAGCTTGGTAGCCCACTTGATAGTAGTTAAAAGCGACAGTAGTCAGGCTTGGGACTAACAAATCGCTGTAGTCATAGTCACCCATGCCTACAATCCATAAGTTATGACCAATCTTGAGTTGCTGTTCTTTGGCGCGACGATATAAACGAATAGCAATATTATCGGTGGCACAAAAGTAGACATGATTAGGCTGTAATTGAATTGCCTGGTAGCCGGCTTTGTCCTCCGAGTTGGCTAGAGCTTGTAGTGAAAAATTCAACTCAGGGACGGTGTCAGTAATGGTGGCTTGCATCAACTTAGTACGGCTGGAAAGCATACGCTCATCATAAATATAATGTACGGCTGCCAGCGGTGCCTGCTGTTGTTTTAACTGAGTGATGGTTTGGGAAACGAGTGCTTTAATTGCAGCATGGTCGGGGTAATATAAACAGCAATGGTGGGGGGTGTTTTTACCAATAAATAACACATTGTCTAAGGTTTGATAAAACGTCTCTTCGACACTGTGCTTTGAAGCAATAATAATAGTGCCCAATGCATTTAAGCCATTAAACTCTCTCACAGCTTGGCATTCTGACTCATGGTTAAACCCTGAGGCATGAAAAAGCATTCGTACTTGTGATTCATTGGCAGCCGCCAGTGCCCCTTTGATTACTAAACTAGTTGTATATGACTCAATGCGAGGAGCAACGAAACCAATAATATTAGATTGGCTACGAATGGAACGAGCAAATATATTAGGGGTATAATGATTTTCTTTGACGATAGCATCAATTTTAAGGCGATTTTCAGCCGAGACATAACCGTCATTAAAGTAACGTGACACGGTCATTGTTGAAATTCCAAGCTGTCTTGAAATCTCCGCCATGGTCATTTTTTTACTCATCACATTTTCCTTCCATAATGTATTATTGCCATATTATCCAATATATTGGCTGACAACAAAGTAAATAAAAACGCTACCTGATGATATACACATAGTACTTCAAGTTTATAAGATATTGTCCACTTCTTGACCTGAACTGAATACCCGTAGTTACGGCCTTGCTCGCTCAGGTCTTCAGTGCAACGACTGCTAATTTAAAAATGGGCAGGAGATATCACCGACGTAGCTACAAACAAATATTGGCTATAATTAGTTGCCATTATTGACCTTTATTCAAGGCAAGTTATTGGTTGGTTTATGGGTACGAGAATAAAGGCCTCATTGATCTGTGATGTCTTATCGATGGCTTTATTTCGCCGAGAGTTTCCTGAAACGGTTATTACTCATAGCGAGGTAGTCAGTATTGTTTGAAAGACTATTGAGGCCTCATAAGCACCTATAACCTAAAGCAAAGTATGAGTAGGAAAAGAAATTGCTGGGATATAGAAAAGGGCTAATACGCTTAGGTAATAGCTTCTAACTCGATCAGGTTATCAAGGGCTTCTTGGTCGGTTTTACCACAAATGACAGGGCAAGCTTTGAATTGGTGACATACCTTCGGGCGTGAAGGTTGACCAAATAATTTGCAGAGATCTTGCTCATTTAATTGGATGCAGCGTACCCCAGCAGGCTTACCATTAGGCATTCCAGGAATAGCAGATGTAATACTTGGAGCGATACAGCATGCTCCACAACCTAGGCGACATTCCATCAAATTAAACTCACTAAATAACAGGGTGCGCGATAGTAGCAAAAAATGATGAGAGTGACAGCTGTTGATTGAATCAAAGAATGAACAATTATTATCCTTGAACTTTTTATGGGCTAGCGGTATAACACGCACCCCAGTAAAAGAGTAAGAAGTAATCCTATGACGAATCCATTTTGGCAAGAAAAGACACTAGAACAGATGACCGAGAATGAGTGGGAATCACTTTGCGACGGTTGTGGTAAGTGCTGCCTACATAAACTAATGGATGAAGATAGCGATGAAGTTTACTACACCAATGTGGCGTGTAGCTGGTTAAACGACAAAACATGTTCGTGTAAAGATTACCCGAACCGCTTCACTTCAGGTGAAGAGTGTTTGAAGCTGACTCGTGACAAGATCGATGAGTTTCACTGGCTACCAGACACTTGTGCTTACCGCCTTTTATCAGAATCTAAGCCGATTCCTGAATGGCACCCGTTGATCACCGGATCAAAAACAGAGATGCATGCAGCAGGTGAAAGCGTTCGTAACAAAGTGGTATACGAAATCGATGTTGTCGATTGGGAAGATCACATCTTGAACCACCCGAACCGCTAGTTAACGAAGACTAGTCAATCACCCGAATAAAAAAAAGGCTCACATTTCTGTGAGCCTTTGTCGTATTTAGGAGGGTCCAAATCAATGGACTGTGTCATGGCTAATGTCAAGCAAGCGGTAAGTCTGCAACCACCTGATTGAACGTGATACGAGCATTCTGAGCTTGCTCAGATAACTCGATCTTTTTCGCTTGTGCGGCACTAAGATTACTCTCGGCCTGCTCAAGTGCTTGTTGTAGGTTCTCTGGTAACTCGTGAGTTTCCATTTGTGAACCTTGTTCTAACACATAAGCGCGAATTTCTTTCTTCACTGCGGCAAGTTCTGTGTAAGCAACACGCTCAAGTTCTGCGGCTTCTTGTGCTGCATCTCTTTCTTTCTCAAACTGAGCCAACGCCATACCTTCAGCAGACCAAGGGTCCATGTCTGGCAGTTCTTCGATGTTGATCGTTGGCTCGATATACGCATCTTGATGGCGTAGGTCGAGGTTAGTCGCACGAACCGCTGAAATCATCAGCATCACAGAGATAGCAAGCAGTGGTAAGCCACCAACAATCGCCGCCGTTTGTAGCGTACTTAGACCGCCTAAGAACATTAGAATCGTTGGTAAGAACGACAGAGTAAATGCCCAGAACATACGGTTCCAGCGCATTGGCTCTTCGGTCACGTTATTTTGTACAACAGACGCTAGGATGTATGAGATAGAGTCAAATGTTGTTGCCGTGAAAATGATACACAGCATTGTAAATACAGCGATAACCAGCGTGCTCATTGGCAATTGTGCAAGCATCGAGAAGATAGCTTTGGTTGCGCCTTCCGCATTCAAAATGGCAACGACATCTAGCTCACCAGAAAGCTGCAGTGATAGGCCGTAGTTACCTAAGATCATGAAGAACAGGAAACAACCTAGAGAACCAAAGAAGATCGACCCTGACACCATTTGTTTGATGGTTCTGCCGCGAGAGATACGCGCAACAAACAGACCCATACTCGGTGCAAATACTAGCCACCATGCCCAGTAGAAAATCGTCCAGTCTTGTGGGAAGTGAGTGTTTTCGAATGTACCGTAACCACCAAATGGTTCAGCCCACGTTGCCATCACGAAGAAGTTAGACAGTAGACGACCAATTGAGTCTAAGCCTGTTTCTAACATGAAGATTGTTGGACCCGCGATCAGAACGAAAGCCAGTAGACCCATCGCACCCCAGAAGTTGATGTTACTTAGGATCTTGATGCCTTTTTCCAATCCAGCATAAGATGAGTAAGCAAAAATCGCAGTACACACTAAAAGCACCATCACTTGCGTTAGGTTATTTTTAGGTAGACCAAATAGATGATTTAGACCTTCAGTGATCAGAGGAGCGGCTAAACCTAATGTTGTTGCAGCGCCGCCTAATAGACCGAAAATGAATAGGATATCAACGATCTTTCCTGGTACGCCTTTACTACGGTGTTCACCAAGAACAGGCATTAATGCGCTTGAAATCTTTAGAACAGGTTGTTTACGTACGTAGAAGAAGTAAGCGATAGGAATTGCCGGGATTAGGTAGATAGACCATGCGATTGGTCCCCAGTGGAATAGGCCGTAGGTCGCAGCCCAGCGTACTGCTTCTTCACTGCCAGGTTCTAGTTGGAAAGGCGGTGATTGGTAGTAGTAAGCCCACTCAATACAGCCCCAATACAAGATACTTGCACCGAT
Source organism: Vibrio sp. 10N.247.311.13 (assembly GCF_041467595.1). Lineage (NCBI taxonomy): Bacteria > Pseudomonadati > Pseudomonadota > Gammaproteobacteria > Vibrionales > Vibrionaceae > Vibrio > Vibrio sp. 10N.247.311.13. The sequence continues at coordinate 16,513 of NZ_JBFSUX010000036.1, forward strand.
ACCGCCACAAAATAGCATGGCAGCCCATGATGCAGTTTTAAACTCAGGCTCTTCATCAGCTTCGCCCAGTTTAATTTGTCCCATATCACTGAATACTACGTACACCATAAATGCACAGGCTGCGAGACCTAGAGCAAGATACAGGAATCCGAGTTGATCAGTCATGAATGTTTTCGCAACCGCAATCCAGTCTGCGCCCTGTGCAGGGAACAAAATGAGCGGGAAAACTATCGTGAGTAGGAGTGCTATAGCACCAAAAAAGGTTGGCTTATCGATAAGCTCAAAAGTGTTTTTCACGAGTATTATTCCATTAAAATGAGAGCGGAATTATGGAATGAACTCGTTTTTTAGACCTAATCGGGTCTATTGTCGTAACGATAAATCGCTTTTATTCTAGAGAATACGATAGGTTGGCAAGGCTAAATGAGTGCGAGAAGAATACCGCCTACGGTTGCCGCTGCGGACAGGTATTGCCCCGCTGAATAAGAACCATCATCTTCTTCTTCAATCTTATCTGGGTGATCCATACCCAAGGCACCATGAGCGAATGACTCAACTTTATCGGTAACTGTCGCGTTTTCTGCTTCGACTTTCTTCGCTTCTTTATCAATTTCTTTTAGGACAGATAAGAGTGCTTTGCCTTCATCAGAAAGCCTAACCGTATTTTGCTCAACCTTAAGCGGTGTAGGCTTTTCAGCTTCGTTAGCTGAACTCTTAGCGTTCATCTGCGAAGGCGAATACAGCTGAGTATTACTCGTTCCTACTGGCGTCATATAGCTCTCCTTACCTATCCTTAAATATAGTATCGGCAGAGGTGTGAAAAACTTGTGCAATTAATCATCGATAGTGATGTTTTTTTATTCGCACATTACATTTTCGTCTGCTTGGTTAAATCGTCTATTTACTAAGCAAGTCTTGTGCCGATAAGAATGTTTGATTTTAGATAGAGTTAGGATGAATGACGGGAACGTGATCAAGTTGTGACGATGGGCTAATTATCTAGGATTAGCCCATCGACTCTTTAGCTTAGAAGAGTGGATCAACAGATCCTACTCACACTCTAGGCTAGCGCTACGTTTTGACAGATGCTTGTATGCCTTCATTCGGTTCTCTTTCTTTACAAAGCGAGCCGGCGGCGAAAGCACTTCAAGCTGATAATCACCGCTATCCGATGAGATCGCTTCAACCGGGCTGATGATGGCGATTTTTAAATCAGGGTTACGACGTAGAATTGATGCCGCCGTCCCTAAACCACCCTCGGTGTGGAACTTGCCAGCCACGTGAATCACTTGTTTATCAGGGTTTGATGCTAGGTAATCCACAATCGACTCAGCCATGGTTTCGTCCCAGGTAACCTGAGCGGCAAACTGCTTTTCTGTTTGCTCTGGCGTACCGTGATGCATAGAAGCCATGAACTTTTCTTTGTAAGGGCTATCGCCAGTATCCACTTCGGTAGCAATCCATTGGCGTTGCTCGGTCGATAATTGGTCTAGGTAAGGCAATCCTTTACGGCCAATACACTGCACGAATGGCTTTGGTGCATTTGCCGCAATAACATCGACGTCGTTGGCTTTTGCGAACTCAACTAACGCGCGGTAATCACTTTCGTAATTTGGCCAAGCTGCCGCTTGAGACATGAGAATTTGTTCGCCAATTTCGCCGTTTAAGTATTGGTCAAGTGTGGCTTGGTGCTCTCGAGTGAACTGTTCCATTGAAAGCGCAATGTTTGATGTTGCGTTGCGGCGCGCTTTTAAGAAGTCGGTTTGGAAGCGGTGAATGGCAGAATGCGTGTGCCATTCGCCAATTAGAACCACATCAGCGTCAATCAGCTGCTCGGGTAATGCATCGAGAGAAAGTGTTTCGCCTTGTGGAGAAGCGAACTGGTAGTCATAGAATGTGGAAACGGATTCCGTTTGAGCCACTTTTTGAGAAGTGTCTTTTGCAGGTTGACTAGCACAAGCCGTGAGAAGAGTAGCTAATCCGATAAGAATAATACGTTGCATGAAATGCCTCCTTGAAGAACACGCATACTAAAGGAGGCAAGATAAGATTTCAATGCAAACGATAATCAATATCAATTAAATTTGTTTGCGGTACACTCGCAGCATAAAGTCAGCTTCACAGTTGAATTGCTCTGCCTCGGTGAGTTGTAGTTTAAACTCTTCACTCGCCTTCCAAGCAAACGGCGTCATCTGTAGCAGGTCGAATGCATCTGACCCCGATAGTTCCATCATATAGTTTAGTTGCTCTTGATGCTCAAGCGTAAAACCTTCGATCACTTCTGGATCTTCGTCGTGCAAGCGAACGCCATCATAAATTGCATCACGCAGTTGATACAGGTGTCGGCTAGCTGGTGTCACGGTGATCACCACACCATTATCTTTGATGGTGCGTTGTAACTCTTCAGCCTTGCAAGGCGCGTAAATGCGTAGAATTCCGTCTAAGCTGTTTTCAGCAAAGGGTAGGCGATGGCTTGATGCAACTGAGAAGTCGACAGCAGGGTAGCGTTTAGCGGCGTATTTGATAGCAATCTTAGAAATGTCTAGGCCAAAAGTAGCCCCTTTCTTTTCTTGAAGATTCACAGCAATTTCGTTGGTGTAATAACCTTCGCCACAACCAATATCCAATAGGCTAGGCGTCTCTTCTGGTAGATAGCGAGAACACAACGTCACCACCGCTTGGCGCATTGGGTCATAGTGGTTACCTTCAAGGAAGCGACGACGTGCCTGCATCATCTCTTTGTTGTCACCTGGATCTTTTGAGCGTTTGTGGTGCGCAGGCATCAAATTGACGTAGCCTTCTTTCGCTAGGTCGAACTGATGGTTCTTTTCACACTTAAACGTACGATCGTTTTGAGATAAAGGTTGGTGACACAAAGGGCATTGGTAAGTCATGGAGACCTCTAAAGGAGAATAGACAGCGCAAGTGTAACGAGCTAAAACCAAAAAGTAAAAGAGCGACATAAAGCCGCTCAAAAATCGTTTTTATAACTGTATTTATACGGTTATTGGGCACTAATCACAGTGATCAGTTGGTGGTTTTCACCCGGCCGGAGCGTTTTACCGGCTTCTAGGCTTGGTGCGTGCAGTGTTGATTCAACACATAGCATGGTTAGGTAACCGTCGTCTTGCATGTCGCCCATACTTGCAGCGCCTTCTGCCCACGGGTTCCACAGTACTGCAGAGTTATGACCGTGGTTTTCAACTGTTAGCGTGCGATCCAGCTTCTTGTCAGCAACAAAGATTTGCGCTTCTGGTTGCGTGTAAACGCGGTCAATCGTGTCGGTCAGTACCAGTTCAGATCCACCTTGGCAGATCTTGCCACCTTGCAGGCTATCAATGTACTCAGCACCCATACCAGTGGTGGTTGTGTTGTGGATATCGCCAACGTTTAGGTAAGTGTGTAGTGCACCAGAGAAAGTCCATGGCTGAGAATCAGTGTTCTTCACGTCCAGCGTTACTTTTAGTTGTTCGCCGATCTCAACATTCAAGCGAGCATCAAACTGATGAGGCCATACTGCTAGCGTCTCTTCGCTTGGCTTCAGACCTAAGCTAACAATCACGCCAGCTTCGCTTTCACGGTGTTCAACCAATTGCCATTCACTTGAACGGGCAAAACCATGTGCTGGTGCTGCAATGCGACCAAACCAAGGCCAACATACTGGAATACCACCACGCAGAGCCGTTTTACCATCGAACTTAGCTTGTTGGCTCATCCAAATTAGGTCTTCTTGACCTTGCGGTTGGAATGACACCACATGGCCGCCAAACAGTGAAATCGCTGCGTTTGCTTTATCGTGGATAACGCGAACCAGTTTTACACCTTCGTGTTCAACGATAGTGACGTTGTCAGAAAGTACCGCCAGTGCAGGTAGAGTAGATAAATCCATTACATGATCCTTCTAAGGAAATTGAATTCAAATGCTGACTAGAGTGATGCTTGTGTTTTCATGAGTAACAAGCAGAGTCAGTATTAGAATTGAATTTTGCGTTTGGGCTATCTTGATGAGCTTAGACAGACGCGGTTTAAAAGATAGCAGGCATTAAAAAGGCGACACTAAGGTCGCCTTTTTCAAAGTCTGCTCAAAACAGTCTTTGCTAATGCTTATCTAAAGCGATTTCTAAAAAGAAATTACTTAGAGATGTGAGCGATTAGGTCTAGAACTTTGTTTGAGTAACCGATTTCGTTGTCGTACCAAGATACAACTTTAACGAATTTGTCAGTTAGAGCAACACCAGCTTTAGCATCGAATACTGAAGTTTGAACTTCACCGATGAAATCTTGTGATACTACTTGGTCTTCAGTGTAACCAAGAACGCCAGCCATTTCGCCTTCAGAAGCTTCTTTCATTGCAGCACAAATTTCTTCGTAAGATGCAGCTTCTTTTAGGTTAACTGTTAGGTCAACTACAGATACGTTAGCAGTTGGTACACGGAAAGCCATACCAGTTAGAAGGCCGTTTAGTTCTGGAAGAACAACGCCTACAGCTTTAGCAGCACCAGTTGAAGATGGGATGATGTTTTGAGAAGCACCACGGCCACCGCGCCAGTCTTTAGCAGAAGGGCCATCTACAGTTTTTTGAGTTGCTGTAGTAGCGTGAACTGTAGTCATAAGACCAGACTCAATGCCCCACTTATCGTTAAGTACTTTAGCGATAGGTGCAAGACAGTTAGTAGTACAAGAAGCGTTAGAAACGATGTCTTGACCAGCGTAAGATGCTTGGTTAACGCCCATTACGAACATTGGAGTTGCATCTTTAGAAGGACCAGTAAGAACTACTTTCTTAGCGCCAGCAGTGATGTGCTTACGTGCAGTCTCGTCAGTTAGGAAAAGACCAGTTGCTTCAGCAACTACGTCTACGTCGATAGCATCCCACTTAAGGTCTTCTGGGTTACGCTCAGCTGTAACACGTACAGTTTTACCGTTAACGATTAGGTTACCGCCTTCAACTTCAACAGTACCGTTGAAACGGCCGTGAGTTGAGTCGTACTTAAGCATGTATGCCATGTACTCTACGTCGATTAGATCGTTAATACCTACTACTTCGATGTCTGCACGCTCTTGAGCTGCGCGGAATACGAAACGGCCGATACGGCCAAAACCGTTAATACCTACTTTGATAGTCATTGTAGTTGCTCCACAACTTAATTTCTGATTAAAGATAACTGGTAGTAAAATTACAGAATCCAGTATACATCTGCAATAGATAATCCGACTTAACTTGTTTAATGTCAAAAAAAAGCGACGCTTTTCTTAACAATTGGGTGTAAGTGGTTGAAAATTGACCATTGCAAGTGGCTCTGTACCCTTCCAGTTGGGTAAAATACCCCTAAATGATGATTCACTTATGAGTGTATATGTACAATGTTTCCTGGTGAGAAAGTATGTGCTACAAAACGACTCATATGCAAGCCTTTATAGAAAAAAGTAAATATAATAACTGAGAATGTGGAGAGATATTAACGTGATTCAAAAGGGAGGAAATATGATAAAGCCTGATGAATACTGGCGTGAGCGCCTAACGGACGACGAATTTTCAGTGTGTCGTGAGCGTGGTACTGAAGCCCCATATAGCGGCAAGTTACTGCACAACCATAAGACAGGCGTCTATAGCTGCACATGCTGTGAAAGCCCTTTGTTTCTGTCGGATAACAAATATGACTCTGGGTGTGGTTGGCCAAGCTTTGATGCCCCAGTGAATGATGAAGCAGTACGCTATATAGAAGATCTAAGTCACGGAATGAAGCGTGTAGAGATCCGTTGTACCGCCTGTGATAGCCATTTAGGTCACGTTTTTCCAGATGGCCCGAAGACCACAGGTGAACGGTTCTGTGTTAATTCAGTGTCGTTAATTTTCAACAAAAATGACGAAAGTACGAAATAACTTGTAACTATTGTCTAATCCTTACAGGTCGCATTTGTCGATTTAGGAAGGCTGAAACGCCCAAGGTTTCAGATTTAACTCTAGTACAAATAAAAACAGCTACTAAAAAGGTAGCTGTTTTTATTTGAAAGCAGGTGAATAACAAGCTTAAGTAAGAACACTATAAATGAAGCGATCAGTAACTCGGGACGATTGAAGGGCTGTAAATTCCATCCTCAATCGCTTCGACGATGTTATCTGCGTCTTTATTTAGCTTCTTATAGGTTGCCTTGTCGAAATGGTACAACACCGTGAGCTCGGCTTCAGAAGCAATCGGCACGTCAAAGTCTTTGGCTACCATTGCCCATACGTACGCCTTTTCTCTATGGCCTAAGCTGTGATTGATGCTAGCCATGGACTTAAATATCTCAGTATTAACAACCGAGTTATTCGACAAGGTTAGCGCATTATTGAGTAGCTTCAATGTCTTGGCATGATCTCTCGTGGTATAGAAAGTCGCTAGAGCATATTGCATCTCCGCCGTATTTAATGCTTCAGTTCCTTCTAACTGTAAGAAGCTGCGTCTTGCATTAGTATCACCAGTTTGTGACCACAAGAAGTAGAGTGTTTCTGGTGTGTCTGATTGAGATAGCTCACTAACGATTCGTTCTGACTCTTCAATACTGTGCATTAATGCCGTAAAGCGACGCTCTTGCAGCTTAGATTGATCGATCGTTTCGATCTGTGCCGCGAGCTCTAGGCACTTTTTGTAGGCAGTGACTAATTCGAATTCTTTAATTTTGTTGATTTCGGTGGGTTGCTTCTGAACTTCAAATCGATGCCAGATGAGGTCGGTACGTGCGACACGACATTGCCCATCGTTCATGTTCAATTGTTCACACTGAAGACCCGGATTGCTTTGGCACAGTTGATCGGTATTTTTGTTCCCTTCAAGACACCCAACCAGAGTGAAAGGCAATAGGCTAATCGCCAACCATTTCATAATTTTCATATTCCTTCACTTGTGATCAGATGCACTTATTATTGGTCAGGTTCTTGACTCAATTCTGTTACGGGTTATTTTCTGGTGAAAATTGTTAAAACTAAGGCTTTACCATGGATGCAGAACAACTTCTTAGCGCAATGACACCCGAGGTCTACGAACGTTTAACCTACGCAGTTGAAACGGGTAAATGGCCAGAAGGTACGGCGCTCTCAAAAGAACAGCGCGACTCGTGTATGCAAGCGGTTATGTTATACCAATCTAAACATAACTCTGAAGCTCAACATATGACAATTGCAGCTGGTGGTGAGATTAGCTTTAAATCTAAGTCTGAACTAAAGAAACAGTTTAAGTCAGATCAAGAAGACATTGTTAGGGTTAACCCGAATCATTAAGCTTAAATTACAACAAAGGGGTGGCAATGTGCCACCCCTTTTAGTTTAACTCGTTTATTTATAAGCAATAAAACGATTTAGTTCACGTTAAGCCGCCGTTACTTTCATAGAATAACTGGCTTTAACGTGAATCCTTGAACAGGTTATAAGCTCATCTCACCGCGCAATACTTGTTGCATCTGAGCCTTCACTTCTTCGTAGCCTAGGTTTTGGCTTAATAGATAATGCAATTTCGCCAGTGCCGCTTCTGGTGTCATATCGTAACCACTCACCACGCCCGCTTCTGCTAGTGCACAACCTGTCGCGTAACCACCCATGTTGACTTTACCAGCCAAACATTGAGTTAGGTTCACCACAATAACACCGCGCTCTGAGGCATCTTTCAGGTGCTGAAGCAGTTCTGGGTTTTGTGGTGCGTTACCCACACCGAAAGTAAGCAGAATCATCGCGTTAACAGGTTGTAATAGCGTGTTACGGATAACTTCGTGTGAGATGCCTGGGTACATTGTGATTACGCCGATAGGTTGCGGAGTAATGTTATGAACCTTGAAAGCACCTTCAGGTTGTTCGTTTACTTTTACATTATTGCTAAGTTGGATATTGATACCCGCTTCTAGCAAAGGATTCAGGTTTGGAGACGTAAACGCATTGAAGCCATCTGCGTGTGATTTTGTGCTGCGATTACCACGCATCAACTTGTTGTTGAAGAACAGTGTCACTTCGTTGATTGGGTAGTTTGCTGCAATGTGTAGCGCATTCAGCAGGTTTGCTTGTCCGTCTGAACGAAGCTCTGCTAGTGGGATTTGAGAGCCCGTAACAATCACAGGTTTGCCGAGGTTTTCAAGCATGAAAGACAGTGCAGAGGCAGTGTAAGCCATAGTGTCTGTGCCATGCAGGATAACGAAACCATCGTACTTATCGTAGTTCGCGCGAATGTCATCAGCGATAGTCTGCCAATCAAGTGGCGTCATATCTGAAGAGTCCATTAATGGAGAGTATTCGTGAATGGTGTACTCAGGCATCTCTGGGCGATGGAATTCAGGCATGCCAGCTAGCTGCTTATCCATGAAACCTGCGACAGGAACATAGCCGTGGTCAATAGACTTCTGCATGCCAATTGTGCCGCCGGTGTACGCGATATAGATGTGTTTTCTTTCCATGGCGATTAATACTTAGTGTGATGTAGGGAACAGGGGGGCGATTATAGCGAATTATCATGCAATAAAAAGAGGCACCTCACACAGAGGCACCCCTTAGTTATTGAGTTATTGGCTCAACTTATTGAACTTGGCAATTTAAGCAGAAAGCGTATCGGCCTTGTGGGTCGTTAAAGTTGCCTAACAGCTGGCTATCTTGAGCTAACTGCTGAGTAACAGGCTGTAAACTGCTTGGTATCATCGATTGAATATCTAGGCCTATCGACATCTGAACTTGGTTCATAAATTCTTGAATAAATTGTTCAGTGGCCGAAAGTGGCTCTTCAACCCAGTAGATGTTGTAGCTTTCAAGCTCTGCAAGTGAAGCCGCAGCTGCAACCGCATCATCGAAATCACCAATCTCATCGACTAAGCCTTTCTGAATCGCATCTTGACCTGTCCAAACTCGACCTTGAGCAATCTTGTCGACAGCATCGACTTCCAGACCGCGATTTTCTCCAACTAGGCTGATGAATCGGCGGTATCCGTTTTCAATGCCCATTTGGAACGCGTCTTTCGCGCCATCGCTAAGTCCAGTTGTAATACCAAGACCTGAGAAAGGTGAGGTGCCAACGCCATCAGTGTAAACACCAATATCGTTCAACCCTTTTTCGAAGGTGGTGATAACACTGAAGATACCAATTGAACCCGTTAGTGTGGTTGGCTGAGCTAGGATCTTATCCGCACCCATCGAGATCCAGTAACCACCCGAAGCAGCAAGGCTCGACATCGACACAACAACCGGTTTACCCGCTTGCTTGATCGCTTCTATTTCATTACGGATAACTTCAGAAGCAAAGGCACTGCCACCTGGGCTATCGACACGAAGTACAACCGCTTTCACTTTATCGTCGTTACGTGCTTGGCGCAGTAGGGCTGCTGTGGTATCGCCGCCAACGGTGCCACGTGGTTGCTTGCCATCCATAATTGCGCCGCTCGCTACAATCACGGCAACGTCGTGTGATTCACTAGTCATGTTTGGAAGCATGGTTGTACGGTATTCGTAGTAACCAAACGCGTTGTAGCTGTCTTGGCCGTCACTGCCGAAAACATCGGCAAGCTCTAGTCGAACTTGCTGGCGTGTCGCTAGCTCATCCACTAAGCCAAGTTTCTCGGCCAGTTTTGCAATGTCACCGTCCACAGACTCAAGTTCTTTCAAGAAGGTGTCCATGCTTGGGTTCAGTGTCTTAGCGTCTATTTGACGGTTGTTGCTGACGTCATCAACGTACGCACCCCATAGTTGGCTTAACCAACGAGAAGCGGACTCTTTCGCTGCGTCTGACATGTCATCACGAATGAAAGGCTCAATAGCTGACTTATAAGTGCCCACACGGAACACGTGCGTGTTTACGTCTAGTTTCTCTAACAACGTTTTGTAGTAAAGCGAGTAAGCGCTATAGCCTTTAAGAAGAACCCCACCATCTGGTGATAGGAAGACCTTAGTTGCGTAGCTGGCTAGGTAGTATTGGCTTTGGTTGTAAAAGTCACCCACCGCATAAATCGGTTTGCCTGTTGCTTTGAACTCATTCAATGCTTTAGCAATGTAGCGTAGCTTGGTCAGGTTGGTTTCTGGCAGCTCTTTGAGAGCTAAAACGATACCAGTAACCTTGTCATCGTCTTTTGCGTAGCGAATCGTTTCAACGATATCAAACAGGATGTTCTCTTTTGGAAGGTCTTTGCCAAGTAGTGAACCTGTGACCGAATCCATCGGATTGATATAGCGGCTTTGTTCCACAATAGGGCCAGACAGATTAAGCACTAAAGCCGAATCCTGAGGAACCGTCGGTTGAGCCGTATCTGAATGGAAGTACACAAAGTAGATGATGGCGATACTGAGTAAAAAGACTAGGTTAACCAGCGCAAGACGTACAAACGTAATGAGCTTCCAAATCCCTTTAAAGAACATGCCTATAAATTTGAATATTTTTTTCATTCTGTCTCCGCAGTGAGATCACGTCGCTTTAACAAGCCGTAGTACCATTAATCTCAATAATATGAACTGCTTAGTATCCTACGATAATTCCCAAGCTCAAACTACACCAAGAATTGTTAATCGATATATATTCTCATTAAGTGTAGTCAAATTAAGGGCTTCTGAACGATTAATACGTGCAGCATTATGATCGGTGTTACAAAAATGTAAACGGTTGTTTGAACTTTTGGTGATTGAACTATACTGTGGTCAGACCACAAGGATAAAATAATAGAAGTGATGTCTGCCATGTACCCACATTTACTTGAACCACTCGATCTTGGATTTACCCAGTTACGTAACCGTGTATTGATGGGATCAATGCATACAGGTTTAGAAGAAAATAAAGAAGGTCTCCACAAACTCGCCGCGTTTTATGAAGAGCGAGCAAAAGGAGGCGTTGGCCTTATTGTTACTGGTGGTTTCTCTCCTAATTTACGTGGCAGATTAACCCCATTCAGTGCTGAATTCAGTAAAGTAAAGCACGCTAAAGCGCACCAAGTTGTTACCGAAGCCGTCCACAAGCACGGCGGTAAAATTGCGCTTCAATTGTTGCATGCAGGTCGTTATGCGATGCACCCATTTGCGCAAAGTGCGTCTGGCATTAAAGCGCCTATCGCTAAGTTCGCTCCAAGTGAGATGAGCCCTCGTCAGATTAAAAAGACCATTGGTGCCTTTGCCAACAGTGCCGAACTCGCCCAAGTCGCGGGTTACGACGGCATTGAGATTATGGGATCTGAAGGTTACTTGATTAACCAATTCATCTGTAAACGTACCAATATGCGTTACGACGAATGGGGCGGTTCTTATGAGAAGCGCATGCGTTTCCCGCTGGAGATTGTTAAATCGATTCGCGAAGCAGTGGGTGACGACTTCATTATTATTTTCCGACTGTCGATGCTGGATTTGGTTGAGCAAGGCAGCACCTTTGAAGATGTTGTTCTATTGGCTCAAAAGCTGGAAGAAGCAGGCGTGACTATTATCAATACCGGCATCGGTTGGCATGAAGCGCGTGTTCCGACTATCGCGACACAAGTACCACGTGGTGCATTCTCTTGGGTGACGGAAAAAGTGAAACCATACGTGTCGATCCCAGTGGTGACATGTAACCGAATTAATACGCCAGAAGAGGCCGAACGTATTCTTAGCTCTGGGCAGGCTGATATGGTGTCTATGGCGCGTCCATTCTTGGCAGACCCGGATTTTGTTAATAAAGCAGCTCAAGACCAAGCTCAGTTCATCAATACCTGTATCGGTTGTAACCAAGCTTGCCTTGATAACGTGTTTAAAGGTAAACGTGCGAGCTGTTTGGTGAACCCACGCGCTTGTTACGAGACTGAAATTGTTGTTCAGCCAGCGCAAGCGACTAAGACCATTGCGGTTGTTGGCGCAGGCCCAGCCGGTTTAGCTTGTGCGACGACACTAGCCCAGCGTGGACACAAGGTTGACTTGATTGAGAAAAATGACCGTATCGGCGGCCAGTTTAGATTAGCAATGCAGATACCGGGCAAAGAAGAGTTCAGAGAAACGATTCGTTATTTTGCTAACCAAATCGATGCATCCGGCGTGAATCTGAAACTGGATACGGAAGCAACGTTTGAGATGTTGTTGAAGTACGATGAAGTGGTGATGGCTGCTGGCGTAGAGCCAAGAAAGCTCGATATTGAGGGCATTGACCAAGAAAACGTGGTCGATTACCAAACCTTGATTCGCGAAAAGACACCAGTAGGCGAAAAGGTCGCGATTGTTGGTGCTGGTGGTATCGGTGTCGATGTGGCAACCATGCTCACCGAGCCGGCGTCACACAGCCTAGATGATTGGCTGCATGAGTGGGGCATCGATAAGAACATGGAACACCCAGGTGGTTTGTATCCTTACCCGGATTCATTCAGCGACAAAACGGTTTGGGTGATGCAGCGTAAAGCGGGGCGCGTTGGTAAAGGTCCGGGCAAAACAACGGGCTGGATTCACAAACGCACGCTAGAGAAACGAGGTGTGAATCTACTGGGCGGTGTAAGCTACAACAAGATTGATGACCAAGGTCTGCATATCAGCGTTGGTAAGAAAGAGCAGGTGCTGGATGCTGACTCGGTTATCGTATGTGCAGGTCAGGTGTCAGTTCGTCCATTCGAAGACATGTGGCAAGAGTTTGGTGGCAAACTGCATGTGATAGGCGGCGCCGATTACGCGGGTGAATTGGATGCAGTACGCGCAATTCGTCAAGGTGTTGAGCTAGCGATTAAGTTATAGAATCAGCTATCAAACTGTAATCTTATCGGTAGATATTGTTACTTAATTTGCTGAGTTAGATTTTGAACAAGGCTCCTAAGTCATAGATTTAGGAGCCTTTATTGTTTCTAATCTAGCCTAAATGGACAGCCGTTGAGATTTATTATCGTTTGTATTCTGTGCTAAAGTTCAAGTATACAAATAATAAAGAAATAGTAAGGACTTCAAATGGATGCTTTGGATCTATTGCTCAACAGACGCTCAATCGCAAAACTCTCTGATCCGGCACCTGAAGGTGTGGCGTTAGAAAACATCATCAAAGCAGGGCTGCGTGCTCCAGACCACGGTGCACTAACACCATGGCGCTTTGTTATCGCGCAAGGTTCAGGCCTACAAAAGCTTTCAGACATCTTGGTGCGCGCCGCTGAAGCGGATGACAGCGAAGAAGCGGTTATCGAGAAAGTAAAAAAAGCGCCGTTCCGAGCTCCGATGGTGATTACTGTGATTGCCAAAGTAACTGAGCACGAGAAAGTGCCTGCTATCGAACAACATCTGTCTGCGGGTTGTGCTGCACAGGCGATGCAAATGGCCGCAGTCGCACAAGGTTTCCAAGGCTTTTGGCGCTCAGGTAAATGGATGTTCCACCCAGAAGTACACCAAGCATTTGGCCTAGAAGGCGACGATGAAATTGTTGGCTTCCTATACCTAGGCACTCCAGGCTGTACACCAATGAAAGTGCCAGAGCGCGACTTCTCTAAGTTCGTTGAGTTTTTATAAAGAAAGCTGAAGCTTGAATAGTTGAATGCTAACTGTATAAACAACCAGTTTTTCTTGATTTATTAGGGCCACATTAGATAATGTGGCCCTAATTGTTTGTAGCATCTGGAAAAACATGTCTCGTCTTATCATTGCTGAAAAACCAAGCCTAGGCCGCGCGATTGCCGCCGCACTACCGAATCCACAGAAGAAAGACCAAGGGTTTATCAAATGTGGTAATGGGGATGTGGTGACTTGGTGTATTGGACACTTATTGGAGCAGGTTGAGCCGGATGCTTATGACGACCGTTATAAGAAGTGGAATTTAGCCGATCTTCCTATCGTGCCGGAGCAATGGCAGCTAAGACCGCGTAAGACTTCAAGCAAACAGCTCACGGTGATCCGAAAGCTATTGAAGGACGCCACTCAAATTGTTCACGCCGGAGACCCGGATAGAGAAGGGCAGTTGCTGGTTGATGAAGTGATTGATTACTGCAAAGTCTCTAAGGCTAAGAAAGAGTCGATGGACAGGCTACTGATCAGCGACTTGAACTTACCTGCCGTAAAACGTGCACTTTCTCAAATGCGCAGCAACCGTGACTTTATTCCGCTTTCTATTTCCGCATTAGCGCGCTCTAGAGCCGATTGGCTGTATGGCATGAACATGACTCGTGCTTATACCTTACTCGGTCAAAAGGCTGGCTACCAAGGTGTGTTGTCGGTCGGGCGAGTACAAACGCCTGTACTTGGTTTGGTGGTAAGGCGCGATGAAGAGATCGAAAACTTTATTCCGAAAGATTACTTCACTTTGCACGCTTTGATCCCTTATCAAAATCACGGCCAGAGCTTTGATATTCGTGCGCGTTGGAAGCCAAGCGAAGCATGTAAACCATGGCAAGATGAAGAAGGGCGCGTGCTCAATCGAAAGCTGGTTGAGAATGTGGCTAACCGAATTGCGAATCAACCCGCGACGGTGACGGAATCAGAGCAAAAGCAAAGTAAACAAGCTGCGCCACTGCCTTACTCGCTGTCAGCCTTGCAGATTGATGCGTCTAAGCGTTTTGGTATGAGTGCTCAACAGGTGTTAGATACGTGTCAGTCATTGTACGAGAAACACAAACTCATCACTTACCCACGTTCTGATAGCCGCTATCTACCTAAAGAGCACTACTCGCAGCGAGAATCGATCGTTGATGCTATCGCTAACAATGCGAAAGAGCTGCAAAGTGGCGCTCAAGGTGCGGACCTTTCTCTTAAATCAAAAGCATGGAACGACAGTAAGGTCGATGCTCACCACGCGATTATTCCTACTCCGAAGAAGTCATCGGTGAACGGCCTGTCTGCCAACGAGATGAAAATCTATCAGCAAATCGCTCGTCAGTATCTAATGCAGTTTTACCCACCTGCGGTTTTTGCTGATGCTAAGCTGGTCTTTGATATCGCTGGTGGCGTGTTCATCGCAAAAGGGCGTCAGCTTATCAACCCCGGTTGGAAGGTGTTGATGGGTAAAACGGATACCGAAGAAAAAGGGGATGGCACGGATACGGTTCCTCCATTGGATAAAGGTACGGTGTTGACGTGCCGTGAAGGCGTGATTGGTGATAAGAAAACTGAGCCACCAAAACACTTCACGGAAGCGACATTGCTTCAAGCGATGACAGGTATCGCGCGTTTTGTTGCGAACAAAGATCTCAAAGCCATTTTGAAAGAAACCGATGGCCTTGGCACAGAAGCAACCCGTGCGGGTATTCTAGATACTCTATTCAAAAGGCAGCTGCTAACGCGCCAAGGTAAGAGTATTCACAGTAGCCCTGCGGGCAGAGGCTTGATTCATGCCTTACCTGAGGATTCTACCTTCCCAGACATGACGGCACATTGGGAGCACCAGCTGCAAGGCATGGCAGAACGAAATCAAGCGTATCAGCCTTTCATGCAAGCGTTAGAAAGCAAGATTGATGGTTTAATGGGTAAAGTAAAAACGGGAGAAGTTCCTGAATCACTCCGCCACCTTCCTAAAGTCGAGAGACCTGCCTTCAAACGCCGTAAAGGCGGTGGGGCGAAGAAGTCTTACGCCAAGACAGGTACGTATGCTAAGAAAGGTACTTCCGCTAAAAAGAGCACTAAAAGCTAAGACTTATTGAGGTTAGGATTAGCGACCGACTTTACGGCCACAACGTTTAAACAGTTGCTGCCAATAGTCAACATGGCGACGAGTGGATGATCGAAAGGCTTGATGTGCATCTTGGATGGGAAAGTAATAACTGTGCAGTTCAGGTTGCGCGTCAAACATTCCTAGTTGCGGGGCTATGTGCTGATAGTAGCCATCCAGTTGCGCCATGTAAGGCTGAACCTTACCTATGTATTGTTGCTCGAACACATTGTTGAGATAGCGGAACTTAGTGGTGTCTCGTTGTTTACCACAGATGATCTTGTCATCAAAAGTTGTCAGCTGTTTGGTGATGGTATCAAGCTCAACTGACGCCCGAGCGAGCGAGTAGTATAAATCCCCAAGGGTCGAACTCTTCTCTAATACTTCTTGAACTTCAGTAGTCTTGCCCGAGACGAGCGGAACGTTTAACGCTTGGTTGATATGTTCTAAAGCATCACTGGTTTGTCGTACCTGATCGCCGATATCAGTGCGTAACCACTGACTACCACGCATCTGAGACTGCATAGCATCGCTGGCATAGATGAGATTCCATTGATGCAGTGGAAACTGTGCGAGTTTCTGTTGCTCAATTTCTCTTAGTAATTCTACGATCTCTGGGTCTAATTCATTACTGGATAAACATTTGCCCACGCCTTCAAGTAGCGCGACTTGATAATCGTAATTACGAAACTCATCCGCGACCTTGCCCAGAACCGAATTTCTTTCTGCAATCAGATTGAACAATCCACACTGACGAAGCTGGTAGCTGTCGATGAGGCCGATAGAGAGTGAGGGCACGTCAAGCAGCAGTTCTCGTTTTCTCGGTAGGCTTTCAAATTCCCATTCCTCTATTATCTCGTCAGCATCTTGTACTCTGGCTATCTTTGTTTGATAGTCGTCGAACAAGTCGCCGGGGCCATCACTGAAACAGCCAGCTAGCATCACTGTTAGACAAAACAGCGTTGAGTGCTTAACTAGGTTTGAGAGATGCCCTGCATTCATCTGTGGATTACCAGTCAATTTCGCTGCCATCGAAATTGAAGAAGTGACCACTCACTTCGGTATTCGCTGACTCGATGACTTCAATCAGGCCGGAAGCTGAAGTGTCGGTGTCGATCAGAGCATTAGGGCCACCCATTTCAGTCTGCACCCAACCTGGATGCAGTGCTAACACCGTAAAGCCATCATCGGTTAAGTCGTTGCTTAGGCTCTTCACCACGGAGTTTAGAGCGGCTTTAGAGGAGCGATAGATGTAACCGCCGCCTGAGGTGTTCTCTGACATACTGCCGACTCTAGAGGATAAACAAGCGACCTTTTTGATATCGCTGTCTTTGAGTAAAGGCAATAGCGTTTCGACAAGCTTTAGTGGAGCGATGGTGTTGACTTCGAATACACGACGCCACTCTTCAACATCGGTATTACCCAGCCCGTAGCCTTTAGGGCCATAGTAGCCAGCGTTGTTGATCAAGATATCAATCGACTCTATTTGCGAAGGGAGTTGGCTTACTGCTTGGTAATCGGTTATCTCTAATTGAATGCAGGTAAGGTTGGTGTTGTGGTCTGCGAGTGAGAGCAGTTCTTTTGCTGAATTGTCATCACGATAAGTCGCGTACACCTTGTGATTACTTTCCAAGTATTGTCGAGTCAGGCTTAAGCCAATGCCGCGGTTCGCTCCAGTAATAAAAATAACGCTCATGGTGATTCCTTTTCAGTTCAATTAGTTAAGTTTGATGGCTTAACACGAGAAAATCAACGCTCCACCAACTGGCCATTAGCATTCCTACAAAAATCATTACTGCTGCCGCTGAGCCGCAGATCACCCCAAAGATGAGTATTACGTTTTTCATTATGGTCTCTACTTTATAATTAATAACAATGATAACCATTATCATTAATTAAGGTTGTCGCCAAGTTTGAGACTGTTATGATTTTGAGAAAGATACGCAATTAGCCTGATTATGATTCCTTTAATTTACCACCCAATCTATTCACAGTTACCTTTACCAGAAGGTCATCGCTACCCAATCAACAAATATCAGTTGTTGCATAGTGCTGTTGAGGCGCTGATGAATAGCGAACCTCGATGGAAGTGCAAGTTTGAAGTGTGCCAACCAACGCTGGTTTCGGTTGAGCAAGTAAAACAGGTACATGATAGCGAATATGTTGATTTGCTCGTGTCTGGTAAGTTACCTGCAGCAAAGATGAGACGTATCGGTTTCCCGTGGAGCGAGCAACTTATCGAAAGAACACTCTACTCAAGTGGTGGAACCTGCTTGGCCGCTGAAATGGCAATAGAGAGTGGTTTAGCGATTCATTTGAGTGGTGGTTATCATCATGCGCATCATGATTTTGGCAGTGGCTTTTGTTTGTTGAACGATTTGGTTTTAGCGGCAAAACACGCGCTGACCTTTGAACATATCGATAAAGTGCTGATCGTTGATAGCGACGTTCATCATGGTGATGGCACAGCAACTCTTTGCCAAGACAACGACGACATCATTACTCTGTCGTTCCACTGCGATAAAAACTTCCCTGCACGAAAGCCGCTATCCGATTTAGATGTGCCATTAAGTCGTGAAACAGAAGATGAAGAGTTCCTACGTTGTTTTGAACAAGTCACTAAGTTAGCGATTGCTCACCATCAACCTGATCTGATTATTTATGATGCGGGGATAGATATTCATCAAGACGATGAACTGGGTTATTTGAATGTCTCGACACAAGGGATATTTGAACGCGACTGTTTCATGATTGAATTAGCGAAATCAGAGTCTATTCCGATGGCTTGCGTAGTCGGTGGCGGGTACCGCACTAAACACCAAGATCTGGTGCCGATTCACATGCAGCTGTTAAAAGCGGCCTATCATGTTCACGGTTAACCTCTCAAATTAGCGGCTGATAGTTCATTGAAATGATGGTGTGAAATAAGCGCCTTTTGCACCATAAAAGACACAGCTGCACCATTATGGATCATTTAAAGTTCTTTTTTATTAATTAGTTACGTATTTGTGTGATTAATTGTGGTCTGTAAATTGCTTTACCCATGTGTCTATAAAAACACAAGGGATAAAAATGAACCTGACGGACAAGGAACGTAGTTGGCTTAATTGGTTTGGCGCAACAGGAAAACTGGCTATGCGCAGAGCTTGTTTCCTCAATAGAAGTAGGACGGAAGAGCTTGAACAAGCTTTTGAAAGTATTGCTCACACGCGAGTTCAACTTCTGCATAATTGGGTCAAGAATCAATGGGATTTTTTAGAAGACTCTGCGGTTTATTTAGCAAGTCGAACGGAAGAACAAGCTCAGGGGACGTTAGCTAGTCTTCTTAAACGCAGTACGGATTTTTCTGAGTTGGCGATCGTCGATGCCAAGGGGATCGCACAAGCATCGAGTTATCATGAACATATAGGGGTTACTCTTGGAGACAAGAAGGCTTTAGTTGAAGGGGCTTCAAAGCGTTATCTTCATGGGCCGTATATGGATCCACGCACGTTGAACGTAGGGGCCTCGAGTTCATCGTTTCATGACCAAGTGACGTTGATGTTTTATGTCCCATTTTCTCGGGATGAAGGGCCACAACAATTCTTATGTGGTCGTGTTCCAAATGATGTTATTGGTGACATTATTCAGAGAGAAGCGGGGCATATTTATAGCGAGTCGGGTGATAACTATATCTTTATGGTCGACTCCATTCATGATCCTCATACTCAGCCGGGTGTTGCGCTCTCTCGTTCTCGCTTTGAAGATAATACCTTTTCACACGGCGAGAACTTAAAGCAAGGGATTCATACTGATTGGGGAACGGTTAAGATCCAGCACCACACCGAATTTGAGATTCGCTTTACAGACCCAGCCACTAATCAGCTTCACCCAGGCGTAAGAGAAACCATTAAAAATGGCAATAACTTGTTTATTGGTTATCCGGGGTATTCTGACTATCGCCACATACCCGTTATTGGCAAAGGTATCACTTTTCAATTGGATGGTTCACCAGATACCTTTGGCATGATGTGTGAGTCCGATTTAGAAGAGGTCTACAGAGACCGAAGTCTAAGTTATACCTTATCTAAGCACTTTATCAGCTGCATGCTACTGCCTCTATTTGTTCCATTACTGTTTGCCAACCTTTATACACTCACACCTTTTATGCAGAGTGGCATTATGTTCGCTTGCGCGTTGCTTTCATTGGGCTTATTCCGTTTAGTTAGCGCCAAACCACTAGCGAAGAAGATTCATGAAATGACCGGGGTAATGCAGACCTTAGCTGAAGGTGATGGCAACTTAAGTCGGAGACTTGATCCCACCACATTCAGTCATAATGAACTTGGCAACTTAGGGCGCTGGACTAACAGTTTTATCGACAATTTAGATAACACGGTGAGTGAGTTGATCCATGCGAGTCACGAAGTTAGAGAGGTTTCGGAATCGATGTTTCGTCGCAGTGTCGTGATGAAGCAAACCAGTGATGATGCATCACAAGCGTTAAGCAATATGCTTCAGTTGAGTCAGTATCAACAGAGCGAAATTACTCATGCGAGTGTCTCAGCAACGCAAATGGACACGGTGATGAAACAAGCCGTCCTGAGCGCAGAGAAGGAGTACAATCAGTCCGTCGAAGGCATGGAGATTGTTCGCAATATCGTAGAAAGCTCGGCGCATAGCGTGAATGAGGTGAATAATGAAATGACTAAGGTGTCTGACATTATAGATATCATTACTGACATTACCGCGCAGACTAACCTTTTGGCCTTGAATGCGGCCATTGAGTCGGCAAGAGCAGGTGAACACGGGAGAGGGTTCTCTGTCGTCGCTTCTGAAGTAAGAACTCTGGCTGACCGAACTTCACAAGCTGCTAACCATATTAGTGACCTAATGAAAGAGCTGCATAGTAAGTCTCGCAGTGCTGTTGAGTCCATGGAGCGAGGTGTCGAGAATGTGAGTAAAGGAAACTTAACAGTCGACTCAAATGCTCGCAGTGAGCAAATTCAATCAGCGGTGAGTGACCTCTTTACCACGATGTCTAACTTAGATGAAAACAGTCAGAAAAATGGACAAACGGCAGATAAAGCCCAACGTTCAATATCTGACTTACAACTGTCTACTAAGCAACTCGCACGTCGAGTGTCCTTGATGGGCAATGCATTGAGCCGTTTAGACCAATTGATTGGGCGTTTTGAAGTGAGCCGAAAGGTGGCGTAGTGGAAAATACGTAAGTTCTTTACGCAAACGCCAGATACAAAAAAGCCGCTGATTTCTCAGCGGCTTTCTTTAATGTGGTGGAGGGATAGGGATTTGAACCCTAGAACCGCTATTAACGGTTGCCGGTTTTCAAGACCGGTGCTTTCGACCACTCAGCCATCCCTCCAATGGCGCGTATAATATAAGGGTGGCTTTCGCTTGTAAATACCCTTATTAACTGACTGCTTTTTTTATGAACGCTTTTTGGTATTTTTGTTCTGAATGATTATTTATTGTTCGGTTTATTAAGAATCCGACAAAATCTAATATTCAATAAGCCAAGTATTCCCAACTTTTGTTATACGTGAAGTGTTTCTGTGTCATAAAAAAGAAAGTATCTAATTGGTTCGCAGGCAAAGTTATGAGGGGAGTGGCTTAGGCATAAGAACTTTCAGCTAGGGACTTTTAACTAAGAGCTTTTAACTTAGAACTCTGAGCTCGGAATTTAAAACTAGGCATAAAGTGAATAGGCTTAAAATGAGGGTGGGTAGAGTCTTGTTAGATGAGCTTTATATTTTAAAAAGCTTCAGATGCAAAAAAGCCGCTGATTTCTCAGCGGCTTTCTTTAAAGTGGTGGAGGGATAGGGATTTGAACCCTATCTAGCCTGAACTCTTTTAAAAACATCCTTAATTTTTTCAGGATGTTACCCGATAACTAGAAAAATCGGATTGAACAAATGTGATTCACATACATCAAATCACAAACCAGATCGTTAATCAAATACTATTTGGCCAATAGTGCAGTGAAGAGGTTTATTTTCGACGTTCTGAAATCACCTTCTTCAGTACATACAACAATGCTAAAACCATCCCAGTAAAAATACCTCCTCCTACACCAATAAGAATGGCAATGTTGCTTTGAATAAAATCGACCATATGTCTTTACTCCTGAATTAGTAGTGCTTAAGCTGAATTTATCCATACCAAGTGTCTGCTATTGCTAAGAGAAGTCACCAAGCTTAATTCGTTGTATCGCTTCAACGACTCGATTAGCTCCACAAGGCGTAGTGAGAGCATCTAGAGGCGTCTCATGGTTGAGGAAATATTTAGGGGTGCAGAGCCATTCCTCCGCCATATCCATATCACTGGCACGCTTTTGGGCAAACACTTATCTGAACCTAATCACATCACAGTTTCTATTTGCGAGCGGACAGTCTACGCACACAATCAAAATCAAACATTTTTTAAAGTTCAATCGGCTAAATTAATACTTTTTTGGGGGTTACGAGCCTGTAATTTAATTATGTTTCTACAGCGACCAAAACCACACAACGATGAGACTCTAGAGAGTTTCCTTATTCGGGTCGCGAACAAAAACGGCTATGAAGACGTACACTGTTTTTGTAATGATCTAGTATATTACTAAATGTACGAAGATAACTGCTAGATGACCAAGAGGGACAAAGGATGAAGATTGCTGTTACTGCCGCAAGTGGGAAGTTGGGCTCTGCTATTGTAGAAGCCACCGTCAAATTAACCTCGAAAAATCAAGTCGTTGCTCTAGCAAGAACACCAGAGCGCGCTTTCGGCTTGGGTGTCGAAGTGCGTCCGGGCGATTATGAGGATGCTGAGCAGCTAGAACAGTCATTGCAAGGTGTGGATGTTGTGTTGCTAGTGTCTGGTATGGATGCTCCGGATAAACGTATTGGACAGCATCGTAATGTGATTGAAGCTGCCAAAAAGGCTGGCGTGAGAAAGATTGTTTATACCAGCGTACAAGGGGCCGAGGAGAACACGGCATTTTCCCCTGTTATTCAAAGTAATCGTCAAACAGAGCGAGATGTTCGTGAGAGCGGACTTGAATGGGTGAACGGCCGTAATGGCATCTATATCGAACCTGACATCGAATACATTGATAGTTATAAGAAAGCGGGGGGCATCTTTAACTGCGCAGGTGAAGGCCAGTGTGGTTATACAACCCGAGAAGAGCTAGGTTACGCTTACGCCCGCATGCTTGTTGAAGATATACATAACGGCAATACCTACAATCTACACGGCGATGCCATTACTCAAGCACAGCTCACTGATTACATGAATAGTGCGTTTGGGACGAACCTTACATTCACGTCGATGAGCGTTGAAGAGTATCGACTAGACAGAGTGGCTGAGTTGGGTGACTTTATTGGAACGGTTATCGCTGGTATTTATCAAGGCATCCTTGAAGGGAAGTCAGATAACCCGAGTCATTTCGAACAAGCTGCAGGACGCAAGCATGTTAGCTGGCAAGATTACTTTTCAGAGCTTAAATCTCATCAATAGTTTCTGAACGCCCTCATTTATGGCGTTCAAAAGATAGAAAGTCTGGCAATTGACCAGACTTTCTCGTTGTTGGAATAACCTTTATTAGCTTTGATAAGCCTTATAGGGCTTCTTCTACCTTGGTGGCGACACTTGCTGATACCCAAGGCTTCCATACCTGTGGTGAGCTTTCTAGAAAGTAATACATGGCTTCTTCGGCGTCGGCTTGGTTGTCTTCCATCCAGGCTAACAACTCGCTCATTTGTTTATTGGTAAAACCACGTTTTTCAAAGTATTGGTAAGCAAGATGCTCATTATTAGCAAAGGCTTCTGTGGTGATAGTGTGAACCGGTGCTGGTGGATACATGGTCACTTTAGGAGATTCACAATCGGGTTGTGTCGTACAGTTACGGAATTCCTCAATGTCGGTACCACTTCCGAAATCAACTTTAACCATATCGTATTTACCCAACACAGGTGTTGGTGACCAATAGTAACCAAACCATGGTTTCTCACGCTCATAAGCTTTGGCAATGGTTCCTGCTAGTGCAGCACCTGAACCCGGGTCCACCATTTCAAATCCATGTTTATCTAAACCCATAGCATTAAATAAGTGTTCGGAAGTAATCTGACATGTCCATCCTGCCGGGCAGCTATAGAATGCGAACTTTTCATCGTCTTCTGGGTGTGCGAATAGATTAGCGTGTTTGATGACACCTTCGATTGTCGTCATCTCTGGATATTGTTCAACAAGATAGTTAGGTATCCAGAAACCTTCTTCACCGCCGTTTACTAAAGACTTGCCTGCGTAACGTAGCCGCTTATCCGCCACACCCTTATCTAACGCTTCTTTGATGCCGTTAGTCCAAAGCTCAGGCGCAACATCAGGTTGACCCTTTTCAATCATTGACGTGCCCGTAGGGACGCTATCACCGGGGATTAAATCCGCTGCACAGCCGTAGCCGTTATTCAAAATGAATTGGTCGACATGAGCAATAAGGCTCGCCGAGTTCCAGTTCATGTCTGCAATGGTGATCTCTCCGCATTCGTCAGCACTAGCGTGTACAGAAAACGCAGCAAGTACTGCGATGGAAAGCATGGATTTGTTATTCTGCATTGACGTAATTCCTTTTCTTGTCAGAAGCTTATTCGCTATAGAAACAGAAATGTTCGACGGAGAAAAGAGACTGAGATCTAAATTTAAACGATTTGTGATCCGCACCAGCAGCCCTAGACATTGAGTTAGTGAGCTGGAATCCAGATGATTGACGTACAAGTAACTCATCATCTAGCTCTTCACAAATTTTCTGCATGCTTTTTGAAATCGCACTGATTGTTTTACCCATGCGCCTTGCAGTTCTGGACAAGAAATCATTTTAGGCTCGTTTGTGCTCTTAAAATTTGACTGATCAGCTTTATTGCAAAGCCTATTGCCCAAATTCCCTTATCTACCACAGTACCATCAAGCTCAATACATTTGATTCAGCTCTATTCGACTTCTACTTTTACAGAGGGAGTCGTTTGCTTCATCCTACGTTCAACTAAACGGAGAGACGTAATGTTAAAAACAATTTTAGTGATATATTTCAGCTTATTCGCAGTAATTCAAGCAAGTTACGCAACAGACATGGATAAATCTAAGGCAGAACAATCTGCAAAAACCCTAGAGGTTGCCCAAGCTTTTCTGTGGGCTGCTGGATCTGGGGATATGGAAAAGCTAAGTACTCTAATGGCTGACGATTTTGTTTGGCATAATGAAGGAGATGATTCTATTCCTTGGATTGGTAACTGGGAGTCTAAAGAAACAGTTTTAAATACCTTCTTGCCTCGCTTTGGTGCTGGATTAAAAACAACGAGCTGGACTACAGATTATAGTTTTGCCAACGGTGATCAAGCCGTCTTTATGGGGACCATGAGTGCCACAGCAAACAACACTGGCGCTGACACTGGAAAATTTAGTTGGGCTGTGCGCGTTCAAGTCGTCGATGGGAAAGTAAAGAGTTGGAACTGGTTTGAAGACAGCTTTGCTGTCTCAAAAGCCTATCACACAGAGAAATAACAACTCTAAACATGTTTGATTTTACTAAGAATTGACTTAACACTGAGAGGCTACCTCTCAGTGTGTAAACACATTTCAGGACGGGACATAAACTGGTAAAAAGCCCGATTCTTAAGGCATGAAAAGTCGCTTAATTTGATACTCAATCTATTTGGAGCCGATCACAAATGCCGTGCTATCAAGACGCGCGGCATTTCTAACTGTAAATGACTGTAAAATCAGTTGAATCAAGGTGCCAACTTGATAGTTTATAAGCATGAATTTTTATGGCTTAACAACCTATCAGGCAATTGATCATGCAAACCCGTACATGGAAAGACAGTTTGGTAAAGACTCAGTATGTCATGGACATCCTATTGCTGATCGGCTTTATCTTAGTCTGTATCCCCAAAGCAACAGGTGTAGCAGCTCACGAATGGCTGAGCCTTTTGTTTATTATTCCTTTGATTATCCACTTACTACTGCATTGGAACTGGATGGTATCTCTTCCAAAAAATTTCATCCACAAACAATCTGCTAAAGATCGATTCAATGCGGTTTGGGATGCTTTGTTCTACTTGGTCATGCTGATGGCAACACTCAGCGGATTCTTAGTTTCCGAAGCTTTGCTACCTCAGCTAGGTATGCCAGTAGAGATACTGCCTGTTTGGTCCAAGCTACATCATGACCTAGGAAACCTAGTGATGCCAATGCTTGGTATCCATCTCGCTCTGCACTGGCAGTGGATAAAAGGTGTGAGCAGAAAAATGAGACAGAAACACAACACTAAGGCAGGTGTATAATGAAATATCTCGTTTATCGTTGGAAGCAGCGCTCTGCTATTGTCTTAATCATCTCGCTTATCATCTGCGCAGTAATGTGGACCCTAGAGCTATCAACTTGGGCAGGAACAATAAATAGTGCAGCAACCGAGCTTGCACTCGAAGAAGGAAAACGAAACCTATCTGGGTTAGCGGTTTTCGGCGTCTCATTTGTTAAGCTTACTGTGCTGACCATGGTGCCCGCCTTTTTGTGTTATGGCGTGTTAAAGCTCTCTGCTTTTGTCTTCAAAAAACGTACACACGACAACCAAAACAAGCCTACTCGGCCAGTCCACTAGTCAAGCAATGTCTCAGCCAGTGCGTCTAACATTCGACGCGCGCGCTGTCAGTGAACTAGCTGGGGCAGGTCTGCCTTACGATGATCTACCCAGTCAGCACGGAGTTGGACATTTATGAGTCAGTGATTCTGCTAAATTAGCATTTAAAGGATTAACTCAGGTATTGCAAACCTCTAACTACGTGGGCAAGTTCACTTAGCCACTACAGGAGCCGTTCAAGTCTTAAAAAACATCATCCCAATACGGTAAATCACCATAATAGTCACTGAGAAACTCAATAAAAACACTCAACTTAGTCGCAATCAGCTTACGGTGCGGATACACCGCATATAGCGCCATGGGTTCTGGCTCAAACTCTTTTAGAATAACGTTAAGTTGGCCCTTCTTTACTGCGTCAGACACGATAAAAGTGGGTTGAAAAACATAACCCTCTCCCGCTATAGCGGACTCAACGAGGATATCGCCGTTGTTGCAGGATATACCGGAACTCTCCTCTTTTGACGAGCGCTTCAGCGCATTCATAAGTGGGGACTCGGATTGACTGTAATCCATGTAGCTGTAGCTTAGCAGATGCTCTGGAATAAGCTGTTCCGGATGCTCTGGCGTTCCATGCCGTTCAAGATAGTCTGGGGAAGCACACATAACCAACCGAACCGGAGCAACACGCTTTGCAATTAAGGATGAGCTTTTTAATTGCCCGATCCGTAACGCTAAATCAAAGCCCTCCTCAACCACATCGACTTTCCGATCGTTGAGTTGCAAATCGATACCCACAGCCGGATTGAGCTGCTTAAAATCCCGAATAAGTGAAGCGAGATGCTTGGTAGCAAAAGTCACAGGAGCACTGATACGCAGTAAACCTTGCGCCTCATTCTTTAACTGCCCCATGCTCCCTTCCATGTCTTGAATACTTTCCAAAATGTGCTGAACGTGTTGCACACATCGCTCGCCCGCTTCTGTAAGGTGTACTTTTCTCGTCGTGCGGTTAAGCAGGCGTACCCCGAGTTGTTCCTCCAAATGAGATACGTACTTACTGACCAACTGATTTGACGTTCCCAGTTTCTCTGCTGCCTTGGTAAAACTGCCTTCTCTAGAGACCGTGAGAAACGCCTTCATGGTGTCAATCCTATCCATTAAACAAATCCTTTTAATAAGTCAATTACCAACAATACATTGGAAATCATTCAATGATAATGCCATTTATCATCTAAAGGAGAAAGATTAATCTTATTCCCAAGTTAAGACTTACTTGAATAAATCAACTCTGAGGGAAATACCATGAACAAGCACATTTTTAACAAAGTAATTCAATCCAATGCTGGCTTTGCGGCACTAGTACTGAGAGTTCCGGTAGGAATCATTTTGGCTGCACATGGTGCGCAAAAGCTGTTTGGCTGGTTTGGTGGCTATGGACTTGAAGGTACTGGCCAATGGATGGCAAGCATTGGGCTAGCACCCGGTTACCTAATGGCATTGATGGCTGGCAGTGCAGAATTCTTCGGAGGTTTAGCCTTGATATTTGGCCTTTTGACTCGCCCAGCAGCACTGGTCAATGCATTTGCCATGTTAGTGGCAATCTTCAGCGTTCACATCAGCCATGGCTTATTTATCAGCAATAACGGTTACGAGTTTGCTTTGGCGTTATTCGCTGCCACTTTAGCGCTAGCCATTCAAGGTGGCGGAAAGTTTGCCATTGATAACCGCTTACTTGGTGCAACCAAAACCGCTTAATAAAAGCTATTGGACTCGAAACAAATTAGACAAACAACAGACGCCCATGGCGTACGCTCGCAAGGGGCTCTTCGAAATAAGGAAAGATTATGTTGGTAAATGGTAAGTGGGAACGCAAGTGGGATCCCGTTCAAGAGAAAGACAGTGAAGGCCGCTTCATCCGCCAAAGCAGCGCATTCACAAATCGCATTGACGATGCACAGTCAGCAGTCGATAAAGGTTTGCGACTCTATGCTGCTTACATTTGTCCTTGGGCAACACGCACATTAATTGCTCGCTCGTTGTTTAACTTAGAAGATGTAATTGACGTAAAAATCTTAGACCCAGTACTAACAGATTTCGGTTGGCAATTTGGGGGTGAATCTGATTCAACGGTAGGCTCTACAGAGAGTGGCATTGAGGGAGTGGAATACGCTCACCATCTTTATACGATGACTGATGACCAATACACTGGTCGAGCGACTGTGCCTGTACTTTGGGATTGTGGTGATAACAAAATCATCAACAACGAGTCTGCTGATATTCTTCATATTTTGAACGAAGACTTAAGACCGATTCATAATTCAAACATCAATTTGTACCCGACTGAGTTGCAATCACAAATTGAAGAGTTTAATGCCAGTATCTACGACAGCTTAAACAATGGCGTGTATCGCGCAGGATTCGCTTCAAGCCAGAAAGCTTACGACGAAGCCATGGTTGATATTTTCGCTCGCTTAGAAGAACTGGAAACACATTTTGCGAATAACGATTTTGCCGTTGGCAACCAACTAACCGAAAGCGACATTCGGTTATTCGTTACCTTGATCCGATTTGATGTGGCCTACCATGGCCTATTTAAAACTAACATCAAAGCCATCTCTGACTACCCTGCGTTGTCAGCGTATTTGGACCGCTTATTACAAATCGAAGCCTTTGCGAAAAACACTCGTGTCGATCATATTAAAGCGGGCTATTACTCGGTAACTGCGCTAAATCCATCTGGCATAATTCCTCAGGGGCCGTACTTGGATTGGTTTAAATATTTACCGGAGGGAGTATGAAACTAGCACCTCTGATGTTCGTTGGTCACGGTTCTCCGATGTTTGCGTTAGGCGCAAGCATCGAGGCTCAACAACAGGCGACCGATAATTTAACCCATCAAGTAGCTAAATTTGATGATGTGGAAGCTATATTAGTGATATCACCACATTGGGTTGCCCGCGGTAATGTCGTTATCACCAACGACCAACCAGAAACCATTCACGACTTTGGTGGCTTTCCACCTGAATTGTACGAATTGAACTATCCTGCGATGGGCTCACACATTGTTGGTAATAAAGTCATCGACTTATTAACCAACAATGGTTTCGAAACTAAGGCGGACAATTACCGAGGCTGGGATCACGGTGTTTGGGTACCGCTGTATCACCTGCGCCCAAATGCAGACAAGCCAATAGTGCAATTGTCGCTGAATGTTGATCTGTCACCAGATGAACTAGAAAAGCTCGGTAATACCTTGAAACAATTGCGTAAGCAGAATATTGCGGTTATCTGCTCAGGTAGCCTGACGCACAATTTATATGACATTCGAATGAGTCACGAGCGCGTCGCAGATTATGCAAACAAATTCCAAAATTGGGCACGGAAAATCGCTCTTGAAGGCAATTTAGCGGAGGCAAAACAGCCTCACGTTAAGTCTGTTCACTATGCGAAGTCACATCCTACCTCTGAGCATTATTTGCCGTTAGTTATTGCTATGGGAGCAAAAGATGACGCTGATAATCTTACGGTGTTGGAAAGTCCAATCTTGCATCACTCCATTTCAATGGAGAGTTATGTTTGGTCTCAGTGAGCAATAACATTACTTTAGTTTAGAAAAACAGCATCAACCAAGATAAGTATAAACTGCAAGGCTAACATGATGTATGGAATCCACTCCCTCCTTAGCAATCTAGACTTAGGAGTGTGAGAAAAAACCGAGGGTTCCAATATGTTGACTAAAAATGTTATCGCTATC